>CAYQMZ010000038.1:2306-20267 GCA_964418725.1 uncultured Pirellulaceae bacterium | reverse complement strand
CCCGTCACCCCGACATCCTTCGTTTCGTCCGTGTAGATCTTGGAGTTTCCCATCGTATTTCGCCTCAATCAGCGCAGCCTTTCGATAGCGGATTCGCATATATTGGCCAATACGGGGGGATTATGCATCGATGAAGCTCATCTTTGACAACAAGTACAGGCCAACTTACGCGACCATGTTGGCGGTCGTCGCTTTCGTTTGGTGCTGCGACATCGCCAGCCGCGCTGGCGTTATTTCAACCGACGCCCGTCACTCGCTCCAATTCCTTGGATTTCTCGTCATGGGCCTCAGTGTGGCCCATACGGTTTTCTTTCACGAGGCATTGCGATCGTTCCGTACATTCTTCTTCGGAGCAATGATTTGCGGACTCGGCTTACTGGCCATTCCAGTATTCGTTTCGCCAACTGCTCGACAAGGAGTTGGATACGATCTGATGGAGCGATTCATGGCCTACGGGTGGTATTCAGCTCCATTCTTCATTCTGAACTTTTACGTCCGTTCGTTCGAACGCATGCAAGAGAGTCTGGAGAGTACGGTCCAAGAAAGAACCAGCCGCCTCACGGAAGCAAACCACCAGCTACAAAAAGAGATCTGCGAAAAAATGCTGATCTCGAACGAGCTGGAGTACGCGAAGATGGACTTGGAAGCAGCGTTGGAGAAGAAGACGCGAGAACTACAAGACATCGAGCAGCAAGTACTGCGTAGAGAACGCCTAGCTGCACTCGCTCACATTGCATCCGGTGTCTCCCACGAACTTAACAACACACTGTCGCCTATTGTCTCCTATAGCTCGATGCTGTTGGAAAAATCGATCCTTACCGACGAGCAATATGACTGGGTAGAGCGAATTAGTACGGCCGGTGAAAGTGCAATTCGGGTTGTGAACAACCTGCAACAATTTCATTACAAGAGTACGGGCGCATCGTTCTTTCCCGTATCACCAGGTGCCGTTGTCGAAAAAGTTGTCGAATCCACCCAGCCAGTCTGGCTTTCGCTCAACAGCTCGCCTCACCGGACTCTGAAGATGGAATCACAGATCGATTCCAAACAAAAGGTTTACGCCGACTTCTCGCAATTGGCCCAGTTGATTTGCAACCTGGTGATGAACGCTGTTGATTCGATGGCTCCCGACCAGGACGGTACCGTCACAATCTCGACACGCGACGAAACGGGAGCCGTGGTATTTGAAGTACGCGACAATGGACGAGGCATGGGAACGCACGAAGTAGAGCGATGTTTCGAGCCGTTCTTTACCACCAAGCACAAACGGACCGGACTAGGTCTGAGTGCTTGTTACGGCATCGCAAAACGTCACGGCGGCACGATCGACGTAACTTCCACGCCCGGTCAGGGGACAACCTTCGCGGTGCGAATTCCTCATGCGAACGAGGTCGACGCGCGAGCCGAAGCGGATGCCCCATCGGCAATAGCCCCTCAAGCCACGGTGAAAGCCAAGCCAAAGAAGTTCGACAACGTTAGCATTCTATTGGTCGAAGACGACGAGACGGTTCGTATTGCCATGACCGATCTGTTGCACTCCATCGGTGCCAGCGTCAACTCTGTCAACAATGGTCCGTCAGCCATTGAGCTGCTGAAGACGAATGATTCTTTCGACATTCTCATCACCGACTTGCTGATGGAAGAAATGGACGGCGTAGAATTGCTGGAAGAATGTCGACAGTTCTCGGACGTACCCGTCGTGATGATGTCCGGCTGGCCGCGTCGTCGGGTCAATGAACGTTTGGAAGGCAAACCTAAACCAGATGCCATTCTGAGCAAACCGTGTAAATTCGGCGACATTGTCAGGACGCTTGAGGAACACGCCTTCAAACGGAAAGCCGTGGTGGGCCGTTCCTAATTTCCGGCCTGGTGTTACGATGAGCGCCAAATTTCAGTTCTAATCGAGCCACGTCCCCTTCAAATTGTGACGAAAGCTCGCTTCGCCAAAGCAACACCGCCCGATGAAACTGCTACTTGCCTGCATCAGTGAGGCCAACCTGCCGTGGTTGGAGATGATTCGAGATACTGACCTCCACATCCTGGGTTGGTATGACTCGGAAGCTGCTCACCAGCGACTGCGGGAGCTATTTCCGGCCGGGCGCAAGATCTCCAATCGAGCAGAATTTGATAAGGCAACCACCAACTGCGTGACGGTATTCGGGACGGGCAATGACCTAAGTGATCGAGAATCGCTTCTGCGAGACCTTGCACGCGACAGTGCACCGATCGCCACGATTCATCCCGTCTGCAGTGCAATCTTCGCTGCAGAATTGGACATGATTCAGCGAGATACCAACGCGCCGATCGTGCCACTTCATCCTGCTTGCTTTCATCCGGCGATCGACTTTCTGGCCGACGCATGTCAATCGTGGAGCAGCGATTCCCCGATCGGAAAGATCGAGCAGATTGTCGTTGAGAGACAGTCAGATGACAGAAGCGACGATAACGTCAAATCACTGCTCGCCCGCGACGCGTTGATCTTGAGAAAACTCATTGGAGAATTCCACAAAGTTGGTGCGATGCAATCCGGCGAGGAAAAATCGCTCGCGAACCTCAGCGTTCACCTCACCGGCTCGTGCCCAGCCATGACACGGTGGTCCATCGGTCCCAAAACGGAAACCGAGGGTGCCACGATTTCCTTAGCCGGAGAAAGTGGCAAGGTCACGCTACACTGCCCCGACGCGCAAGACTGGTACTTCAGCTCAACAACCGACGACAAATGCTTCCTGCCAGCCGAGTCGACGTTCGATACGTCTCGAACCGTTACTCATCAAATCGAAACAGGGCTTGATGGAAACGCAGCATTCCCCAACTGGGAAGACGCTTATCGAGCAATCGATCTGGCCGACACGGCATCCGAAAGCGTACGTCGCGGCAAGACGCTTCCTATCAGCAATGCTCGCCTTACCGAAGAAGATACGTTCAAGAGCCTGATGGCTGCAGGCGGTTGCCTGATAGTGCTCGTCTTGCCGTTCCTACTGTTGTTGGTTTCGCTCGTCGACGGACTTCAACTGCCGTACAACAAGACAATCGTGGAACGCATTGGTGCCGGTGACCGCACGGCGTCCTTGCCGGCAGACCTTAATGCGCTCACCAGAGTCTCTTTAGAAAACAGTGACCAAGAGCTAAAGTTGCTGGGCCGTTCGGAACTGTATCGCGAGTACGGTATTCACGAAAAAGGTGTCCCCGAAGCTTATTCGTCGAACCGCAACGAGATCACGGTGGCGCCAATCCCTGAAAAATCTACCGCAATCGTGATCGCCTACGAAGGAAGTTTCAACATTTGGAAGGGCTGGCCGCTGCTCCTTCTCTTGCCGATCGTCTTTTTCTTAATGCTGCAACTTCTCAAATTAGTCTTCCCTAAGCCCACTGCATCAGAAGCCTGAAACAGAGCTTTACTCGCTTCCAAAACCAGCAGCAATCTGCGCGTGATCGCTGGTGCACTGCCCTTCTCTACACATCACTTCTCTACGCATCACTCGCATGGGATCAAACGATCTCTCAGTGAGTTCGGTTTGCGTCCGTTTGACGTTGCGTCACTCCGTATTGCCGCGGCCTTTGAAGAATGCATGCAAGCAATGCAGTCCGCCGACAATCCACTCAATCGACAAGCCCCAACAAGCAGAAGACAACCTAGGTTGGGTCTGCGGGTGTGAGCCTAGGAAATCAAGGGGTGCGGGAGCATTTCCGATCTAACGGCTACTGCAAGAAGTCTGCCGCGTTGTTCCCGCTAGCGTCCGGCTCTCTTGCTAGGCCCCACATCTCACCCGCCGACCGCCTCAACATGACCCAACCCAACGCAGAACGAATCCGTTCCGGTTTCTTGAACCAGTCATTCGTAATCGTTCCCTTGCTGCTGTTTTCCCTGTGTTGCTGCACAGCGGCGGACGCTGCCGAAAGCCTTCGACGTTCGGCGGTTGTACAGGCTGTTGAGCGGGCCAGACCGTCTGTCGTGAACATTACCGGCCAAAAGTTGGTTCCACGAAACGATCACTATTCGCAAGAGAAGAAGCGCGTCAACGGCATGGGGACAGGCGTCGTGGTCGACGCACGCGGTTACATCTTGACCAACTATCACGTTGTCGAAGGTGTCCGACGCATTCGCGTAACGCTTGCCAACGGACAGGCATACATCGCTCGACTTGTTGCTCACGATCCAGGAACCGACCTAGCGATCATCAAGATTCCAGTAAAGTACCGAATGCCAGTTGTCCGCGTGGGATCATCGCGTGACATCATGACCGGCGAAACAGTTATCGCCGTTGGCAACGCCTATGGATACGAACACACGGTCACGACAGGAATCGTGAGTGCTCAGCACCGCAACGTTCAAGTCAACGAGACACAGTCTTATCAAGACTTGATCCAGACAGACGCCAGCATCAACCCCGGCAACTCGGGCGGTCCGCTGCTGAACATCGATGGCAACATGATCGGTATCAACGTGGCCGTTCGCGTCGGAGCTCAGGGAATCGGTTTCGCGATTCCTGTTGACCAAGGTATGCAAGTCGCAGCTCACTTAATGAGTGTGGAACGCATCTCCGGACTGTGGCACGGAGTGATCCACGAGGACACAGCCGTGGGCGAGGCGACACAAGTTGTGGTTCGCAAGGTCCTCCCTGGAAGTCCTGCTGAAAAGGCTGGTATTCGCAGCGGAGATATCATCCAACAAGTCGGTGGAAAACGCGTTGGCCGAGGCCTTGATGTCGAGTGTGCATTGATCGACTCGACTGCAGGTCAATCGATCGAATTCGAAGTCAATCGCGGCAGTCAGCCAATCGCAGTTCACGTGGGCCTCGCGACCAAGGAGAATACCGGTTCAAGACGTGTCGCGAAGCAGCCAATCCAAGTTAAGAAGCCTGTCGCGAACCAAACATGGGATGTGCTCGGCCTCTCCCTGAAGCCAGTCGGTAAAAAAGACGTCGGTTCTAGCGAATTCCGTGGCGGTATGCGTGTCGAGTCGGTAAAACCTAACGGGCTGGCAGCAAATAATGGCATCCAAAACAACGACATTCTGGTCGGAGTTCACGTTTGGGAAGTCGTCAGCGAGGACAACTTGGATTTCATCCTCTCGGACGCCGACCTAACGGCCACTGAAACCGTACCGTTCTATGTGGATCGCAAAGGGGAGACTCTTCGCGGCCAGTTTGACGTGAAGCAACTCCGCTAGAAAGCGGTGCCAATCTCGTTGCTGCGTCAGAGACGTAGATGAACTAGCAGCTAAGCGACTAACCACAATCAGAATCTATGACAAAGTACTAGCGTGTGGGAAGTCTTCGCATCAACGCAGGTCGCCGCCCGCCCCAATTGGCCGTCGCTGATCGAGCCGTTGAAGCGTGATCCGGGATTCCGGATTTCCGTCACAGAGTCGCGTCAGGCACTTCAAAAAGTTGTTGACCACGCCGTTGCTTCCGGCAGCACACAGTTCATTGCCGCTGGTGGCGACGGCTGCGTCCATCTCGTTACCAACGCCATCCTGCGGCACAAATGGTCATCGCCTCCTACCATCGCCACAATTCCACTGGGAACTGGCAGCGATTTTGCTCGCCATTTCCAAATTCCGCTGGTCCCGACGGAAGCATTCGACATCATCCGACGTCGGTACAGCGGAAGGCGAATGGGGCACGCAGTACTTCGTCAACGTGGCCTCTATCGGGCTTACGGCCGACGTCGTGCGAACAGCGGCGTGGATGCGGCGATTGGGGGCAGTCCGGTATTACCTTGCCTTGGCGTTGGTATTACCTTTCTACCGCCGGCGGCGAACCACCGTCCGTTCCGAAGACGTTAAGCGCGACGAAAAGTGTATCGCCTGCGTAGTCGCGAACTGCCAATACTTCGGCGGAGGCGTGCGCGTGATGCCACGCGCCTCGTCGAACGACGGTATGCTGGACATTCTCACTGCTTCCGCCAACAGCATTCAGTTCTTACCGCTACTTCGACGGCTGTTCGCTGAAAAGCACATGGGAGCAAAGCGCACGTGGGACCATCAAGCGAGCGACATTTCATTCCGCTGTGAACCGGCGACCGCCGTAGAAATGGACGGAGAGTATATCGGCGTTACGCCCGTACGCTTCGGCGTCATCCCCAAGGCGATTCGCGTCCTGTGCCCAGAGAACGACTCGCGTTAATCCCTTTGGACCAACTGCATCAAGTCCGTGGCCGTAGTCTGGATACTGACCGTCTTTGCGTCCGTTTCCTCCAGTGCAGAAATCGTTTTCTCAGCCGTCTCCGCCACGACGGTAACATTCGAAACGATGTCGGATGCATCCGAATACAGACTGGCAATGTTCTGCGAAATCTCGGACGTCATGGTGGTTTGCTCGTCGACCGCTGATGCGATTGCATCTTGATTTTCACTGATCTGCGAAATGATCTCAGTGACATCGCTGACCGAATCAACCGCCTCTCGCGTGTCTTGGCGAATTCGTTCGATTCGATCAATGATGTCCTCCGTCGCGGCGGACGTCTGTTTCGCTAACTCCTTAACCTCGTTCGCGACAACTGCAAATCCCTTGCCCGCTTCTCCAGCGCGGGCAGCTTCAATTGTTGCATTCAAAGCCAGAAGGTTTGTCTGCTCAGCCACTGAATTGATGGCTTGCACAACCGTCGCAATTCCGGAGCTACTGTCATTCAGCTGGTTGATTGTGGCAGTCGTCTTCTGTGTCGTATCCACTGCGCACTGCACAACCAACGCCGCCTGCGCCGTGTTGTTGGCGATGTCTTTGATACTTTGCTCGAACTGATTGACTGCATTTGCCACACTTTGGGCATTTCCGCTCACACGTTCCGCAGAGTCACTTGCGATACTGGCCTGTCGTGAGGTATCCCGCGCCGCGTTTCGTAGTTGATCATTAACCGAAACCAGCTCAACTGCAGACAGTCTTTCCAGCTCTTTGGCAGCGTCGCCGACTTCCGAAGCCACGGTTCGACTACAGAGGAAGCACCAACTACTGCCGGCAATACAGATCAAACTCGTAACTGTGAATGCAAGTGTCAGCCCCGCGCGGCGGTTTTCGCCTGCTACATCGCCGAGTGTCGTGACGACTGCGTGCGCCGCTTCATGCGTCTTCGCGACCTGACGCATCAACTCGTCTCGGGTTGTTGCCGCATCTCTACTTTGCTGAGACTCATTCAAGTACTGCTCGCCAAGCGTGAACGTCTTTCCAAATTCGACGTCACTTCGCTCGATTGCGTCCGTCAGGGACTCCGCCGGCTTTGCGATTTGGCCGAAGGAGTGCTCGCCACCGCGCCGAAGAAAATCCTGCGATTCCGTAATGAGTTGCCTCGTTTTCTCGTAGTCCGTTGAAACACCTTGCGATGCAAGCAAGACCTCTCGAGCATACCGTTGATTCAGCATCCGCTGGCGGCCAGCCAAGTTCGTTCCGGCGGCCGAATTGCTCTGCGCGTTCACTTGCCAGTAAAGAATGCCGGTGGATAGGATCGACCCGCAAATGAACAGTAGAGGCAGCGTGGCCAGTCGAGCAACGATCGTCAATTTGCCGATGAACTTCATGGGGACTGCAAACACGATAACCTCCGAAATAGACACTGCGTTTCGATTTGCACTCGAAACCTAGCATCTGACATTCAGATCATCTTTGTTGTGCTGCAATATCCGTGCGGGTGTCCCCTCCACATGCCGCGGCGTAACCCGCGACATGCAGCCCCAGAACGCCAATCTTTGTTGTGGCGTTTAGCCCTTCGCCTGTCGCACCCACTTTCTCGCGATCTCGTCAAGCTTCGGCTCACTGCCATCTTGACCTTCGAAGTAATACTTCTCAATCCGATTGATGTTTTGCGAGAGTTCCGACTTCCGTTTTTCACCCAAACCGTTGTTGGCTTCGATGTCTTTTAACAAACCAAGAACGGTGAATGGAGTAACGTCATTTGGAAGCTGGAAGCGTGGCTGCTTTTGAACGCGTTCGTTCGGAATCAATGAGAAGATTAGCCCCAGCAAAGCAACACCGGCCAGCGCACCGCCCACAATCCAGCCAACCCATGGATTCGAGGTTTCGCCGTACTGTTGTTCTAGCGAAATTGCCTCTTCGACGGTTGCCAGATCCGCATCCACAAACCGTTGGTAGACCACTGCATCGTCAGCAACGTCGTCACTTTCTTCGGCTCGCGCCAATAGATCGTTGTCCTTAATCGACGCGAATTGAAACGTCTTGGGATGTTCCGCCAGGTTCGACTTGCCGTTCATGGTGACCATCCATGTTCGTTCCGACACGACGACATTGTCTTCGCTGTCAGGATCAAAACGGGAAACTGAAATCCCCTGGTCTTCGATGTTGGCAACGTCAAACTCGTCCGGCGCGACCTCCATGATTTGATCCAGATCAGGAACGAGGCCCTGACCTGATGCTTTCACTTCAAGAATCAGCTTGCCATCTTCAGCTTGCCGTTCATCGAGCGTCTGCGTAACACGGACGTTCTTCACCGGCCGCGTTCCCGACTTGGTAGTCGCATCCACGGGCAGAACGGCCGACTCAACTGGCAGCACGGCGTAGCCTGAGGTATCCAAAAAGTCGAGATCCAGACGGACCGGTGCCACCTGATCAACTTCCGGACCTCGTGCCTTGAGCAGCAAATACGCGTAAGGCGTCGTCCGCCACCCGTATTCCTTCATGGACCGCGAGTTTACGTCTTCGCTTTGGAATGTGATCGACAGGATATCGAACTTTTCTTCGAGAGCTTCCGTGACCAGTTCCTCGAATTTGTCGCGGTAATTCTCCGTTGGGCGTCCGTAGTTGTAATAGAAGTAGTTTCCGTTGTTTTGGTTTTGCAGATACTTCCCGAATCCGCCCGCTTCCCGTTCGATCTCGCGTGTATGAACGAGATTGACGAACACGCCGAACGGCTCCTGCCCCACGGTATCGCTTCCGTCGATCTCCGTTTCCAAGCGAATCTCCGAAACCAAGTCGTTGTAGTAGTCGAAGACTTTCTTGGCTTCGTAGGCTGACTTTTGATCGCCACAGATTTCGAAACCGGTCTTCAAATAGCGATACTTCACCGCAGGTTTGATTGAGCTCATGCGTGTAAACAACGTATTGGCAAACAGCTCAAGATGTCGTTCGGCTTGTTGCTTGGGCAACTGCATCAACATCTCTTTGATGCGAGCCGGTTGTTTCAAGTCAGGCTGTTTTTTGTCGTCGACACGTCCCAGATCCACAGCACCGAGACTGGCATACCACCAGGTTTCGAATGGCTTGGTGGTCTCTTCTTCTTGCTCCAGGTCATCTGCACTAGCAATGTACAGCTCGCAGGCTTTTTTGAATTCGTCAAACGACTTCTGCCGGCGTTTGGAGTACTTGGAATCCTTTTCGAGTTCGGCCTTATAGTCGTTCTCGTCGTGATTGATGGACGCCAACGCCAGTTGCAAAGACCAGTCATCGGGATACTTCTTTAGACCGTCCTCAATGACAGTCCGGGCGACAGCGTAGCCACGTTCGACTTCCGCTTGGATGTCCCGTTTCTTTCGGTTGGTCTTTGACTTTTTCTGTGTCGCCGGATCACGCCAGACGCCCAGCAGGTTGGAACGCATCTGCTGAGCCATCTCCGCTAGAGTCTTTGGCTCCATCTCAGAAAGCGAACCAAACACTTTTTCGATAGCACCCAAGTGATAGACCTCCGCCTGACTGTGACATGCGGTGAAGGCCTTGGCTAACAGTTCCTCGTCCAACTCGACTGGCAGTTTTTTCAGCTTCTTGACCAACTCAGACAGCTCAACAAGGTTCCGCTGTTGCTTGGATCGCGTCAGTGGGATGCCTTCCGCTTTTCGCTCGTAGCCGTACATATACATGTAAGAGTTGGTGCGACGTCGGTTGGTGTTCGGGTCGTGGTTTTCCGTCCAGACGCGAATGTACTCGTCAACCAAATCCTCGCCGATTTCAGGGTGGGATTCAGCCAACGACTCAATATACGGATAAGCCAGTTCGTCTTCGGCAACCTTCAAATACAATTGCGAATACAGCATGTCGTACTTCGGCTTGATGCCAGGGCTTACGAACTCAAGCCACTTATCGCTGGGGCGGACCTCCAGCAAATCGCCAGTCGTAATCGCCTTTGCCCCGCCGCTGGATGTGCGACGCCGATAGTAATACGGATCGTAGAAGTAGTTACCAAACATGTCGCGTTGCATTTCCTGCAACAACGTTTTCGAGTCATCGTACTTGTAGGAATGCTCGCCTTCTTTCAGCCAGTTTTCGGCCAACAACCCGATTCGATCCTTCCACGCTTCCGCGGTTTCTGGCGAACTCTCGAGCAACGCCTCTACGGCTGTGTGCTGCAGCTCAAGACTCTTCAGCCGGAACGACGGATTCATTGGCTGACGCTGCAATCCTTGAGCTGTCGCCGTCCCAATCGACGCGATGATTTCCATACCGCGTTCGGGACTCTTCGTGAAACTCTCTTCCAGCCACTTCTGCCCCATTTCCTCCTGTAGCTTCGGGGCAAGCTCGACGGCACGCTTAAGTGCTTCTTCCTTTTCTTCCTTCTTGATTTCTTTCGAGGCCAAGATCGCCTGTGTCACCTCCCACGCTTGCTCAAGATTCTCTCGCTTCTTTTCCTTGGCGTTCAGCGCGAGGTAGTACTGCGAGAGCATATTGAGTGCTTCATGGTCTTCTGCTGATTTGGCTTTTTCTAACGACGGCAAGAACTCAACCAACTTCAGAGGCTGGTTAGCTTGCAGCAAAATGTTTGCCGCCTGCCGCTTCGTCAGCTTCGCCATCTCACTGCCGGTGTAGGCCTTCAGGCCCTCGACCAGCTCGGCGACCACGTTTCCCTGCCCCAAGGAATTGCGGACGATGCCACTTAGTGAACGAATATCCGCATCGGAAATCTCATAGGGAGCCACAGCAGCGAGCGCGACAATGTCTTCATTTGAAAAGGTGTTCTTCTCTACAAAGCGTCTACCTTGCGATGGAATCGGTGGCGGAGCTGGTTGCCCTGGGCGTGGCGGCTGTTTTCCAGGTCCGGCCAACAGAGACTGCAGCATCCGGGTATATATGGCTTTACCCAATTCTTCATCGAAGCCAGCCAAGAATTTGCCAACCTCCTCCCATTCTCCAAGCGTCACGTCTCGCTGAAACTTTTTGACACTGGCGTCGAATTCTTTTTTGTCTTCGGCGGTTTTCTTGGCTTCCGCCTCTTTCTCTTCCGCTTCCTTCTTCTGCTCTTCGGTTAGCTCCGGCTTGTCCTCTTCGACCTCCTCTTCCGTTAGGTCTTCGATCACGTCCTGCGGAATCACAAACCGTCGCCCGTCCAACGTATCCACGACCACGTTTTGATCGTCCTTGCCTCGCAATAGGCCACGTACAACGAATCCTTCCGTGGTCTTAACGGTTACCGAAACAGGTTTCTCGTCTTCTTTCTTTTCTTCTTCCTCGTCGGTGCCAGGCGGAGTCGACCAGGCCTTCAAAATGGACGAAGGTCGCCGGTCGAAGTTCAGTTTTCTAAGTTGGGTCAATCGCGTCTTCTTCCGCTTTGCCGCGTCCGCTTTTCGCTTTTTCTCTGCAGCCTTTCGCTTGGCCTCTTCGGCTTTCTTTGCCGCTTCTTCAGCCTGTTTTTTCTTTTCCTCTTCGCTCAGTTCTTTCTTATCGGTCGCAGCACTTGCTTCCGACTCTGCACTGGACGAATCGTCCGAGGCTTCACTGCTGCTCTCCTCTGTCGCTTCCGAGTCTTCCGACTCCTCCGTCGCCACTTCGATAGCGGCACCAGAAATCGTGATCGAGCCGGAAACAGGCACTGCCTGAATCGCTTGAGCTGGCACAAGCTGAATTGCAGGTTGCTGCCCGGATACGATGGTGCCGAAGAGGATCGCAAGGATGCCGGCGAAGGAAAACCGAATCATTTGTGGCTTGGAATTCATAGCAAGACCGATATTCGCGTTGTCGACTGATCGAGTTTTTTGATTAGTAAAGCAATGGGCCGTGAACGTGTCCCACCGCTGATTCCAAAACGAGTGTACGGACGTAAAAAAAGGGTCGAAGAGGAACCCCCTCGACCCGCTGATTTTTCAGAGTCTAGGAACCACTACCATCTGGCGGTGGACCTGCACTAGCTCCACGTGCGTCTTTTGGTGGTGATTTACCCCGTCCTTTTTGACCGCGACCGCGGCCCTGGCCTTTGCCACTTCACGTACCCTGTCATTGACTGGGCAGCGGCAGTCCCTGCAGATCATTCAGGTCCATACGAGCCAGTTTAATCGAGGACTCAAGGTCCTCTTGGTGGCGTTTCGCATTTTGAGCATCACCGCAAGACTGGCTGGTCGTTGCGAGCATCTTGAACGTCTGACGCGCCGCATCGATTTCTGGCTCCCACTCGCTGCGTGGCAAGCCCTCAAGACGCATGAGCCAAGTTCGGTAGTACTGAGAGTTTGCCAGCGCCGCCCGTGCCTCGTTCAGCACGTCAGGCTCTGAGTCTTCCTTTTGCTGCATCTCATCAACAAGCAACAGCAACTCGGAATTCGCAGCAGGCAATTCGGCAGATAGCATCATTGCCTTGGCACGTTCTAGTCTCGCTCGCTGGCGGACATCATCGTGCCCCTTCGGCAGCAAAGCCAAAGCTTGCTCGTAAACACCAACGGCTTCCTTCCATTGCTCGTTTTGCACCAGCTCATCAGCTTGCTGCAACAAAGCACTGGTTTCGTCTAGCTTCAAACGCTCCTGACCGGGACCGTAATGATACGCTCCAACAAGAACCGGGAGCATCAGCCAGATCGCTAACGCAAACTTTCGCATCGATTTCTCCTCTGGGTTGGGAGTCGCGACAACTGACACACTGGTTTCGCATCAGTTACTTCGAAGCCTCGACCTGAGACTTCCGCGAATTATTCAGACATTATGTCAGGCTTCGGAACAAAAGCCAAGTCGCACAGTTTTTGCCTGAAAGTAAGCCAATCTAGCCGTGCTAAGTTTGCCGGATTTTTAACTTTCAAGTGCAACACCGAGTACCGACTGGCACATCTACCTTGACCGCGGTTTCCGTGTCTTGCTAAGAGGGCCGCCGACAAGAGCCAACTTAGCCTTATCGTCATTTCCATTCGGAAAGTTTAGCCGATCGTGATTTCCCACGCTGTTACTGCCAGCAATGCGATGCTACTGCGATGCGCAACTACGGTTGCCCTGCTCGCCTGCTGCGCTTCGGTAGTGGCACAAGGAGTCGCACCATTCCCGTCACCCTACCAATCGGCTCCACCGCTGGTTCCTGTAACGCCAAACTTCGGCGGCCCCGGTGTTCGTCCCGGTGCCACACTGGGTACGGCGCAGTCGTTTGATCCCTACTCGATTCCAAATGGTTTTAGCGGCAGCAACGTGCCAGGTGCCCCAGCGTTTCCGTCCGGACGAGCTGCCCCGAACGCATTCACCAACCCCGGGATCGGTGGAGCAAGAACAGGCAGCCCAGGCTTTGGCATTGGTTCACGGCCGGGTGCTGGACCTACTTTCGGAGGCGGCGGTATCGGAGGCAGCAATGTTGGAGGCAGCGGTTTCGGCTCCAACGGACCACGCGGCTTCCCAGGTGCACCCTCCACCTTTCTGCAATCGCCCAGCCGAATACCTCCACCTCAAATCACAGCGCCGCCGTCTAACGTGTGGCCTGGCCAAACGCCGTCGTTCACCGAGCGACCTGGCGGCCTTCCTCCGAACGGAATATCTCCCAACGGCTTTCCCGGCGGCGGACTCACATCGCCACCACCCGGAGTCGGCCTACCTTATGGGCAGCCAGCGCCGCCATCGCAACGCGGTGCCTTCGGAGCTCCCAATGCGGGCCTGAATGCAGATCCCTACTTCCGCGGATCACCCTTCGACGGACAACGCAACCGAGCCGGCGGCGCATTTGGCCCCAGTGGATTCGGAAACTCTGGAGGATTCGGGGCCGGCCCAACTGGATACGGACCCGGACGCTACGGAGACAACCAAGGCGGCGGATACGGTTACGGAAACGATGTCGAATACGCCTACGGACAAAATCCACAAGGCAACCGACTTCCGTTGAGTCGGCTATTTCAGGACACGGGCTTGCGAGGCACCTACCTACACGGTTCGGGTGGCGACGATCTCTCGATCACCGAAGCGGAAGCCAGTACGACGGCCTACTTCGCCAATTTCCTGGGCATTCCTAACGGGCTGCGCGTCACGCCGGGCTTTGCATTCCACTGGTTGGACGGCCCTCATCCTCCAACGTCAGCTCATGCACCATCTCGGCTGTACAGCGCCTACCTAGATTTCGGCATCGAGCCACAGTTTACTCCGCGTTTCGGCGCGGAGGTCTCTGCTCGCATCGGCGTTTATTCTGACTTCAACGCGTTCAACACCGACAGTATCCGAATCCTCGGAACCGGCGTCGGCGTTTACCAGATGACTCCGCAGGTCGCAGTCAAAGTTGGTGCCGCGTACATCGATCGTTTGGACGTTAAGTTCTTGCCCGCCGGCGGAATCCTGTGGACCCCAAATCCGCAAACGCGATGGGACATTTTCTTTCCCGCTCCCAAGTTGGCCAACTACTGGACGACGATCAACAACTCGCAAGTCTGGTGGTATCTCGGTGGCGAATACGGCGGAGGTTCTTGGTCGATCGAACGCGAAGAACCGCCTCAGGCCGGTGCCGACGATCGCATGGACATCAACGACATACGCGTCTATCTGGGCGTCGAACTTTGGAACCTGAATCGCTTCTACAGTTTTGCGGAAGTCGGCTACGTGTTCGAACGAGAGCTTGTTTTCGAACTGGAGCCCACGGAATCCACCAGCCTCAGCGATACTTTCATGGTCCGCGCTGGCGTGTCGTGGTGATTGAAGCTTAGAGCCTAATCCCCAATCCCTCTTGGACTACCGTTGTGCCCGAACGGCCACGATGTCCAAGTGCTGCTCATTTTCGACAACTGTTGTCCAAACTCACCATCGTCGCGGCAGAGCGTGGTTTCCCGTCGCAACTATGCACTCGACCGCCTTCGGCATTCAAATTGCTGAACCTTGTGATTGACTCGTCCTTAGACCAGGATCGAGACCTTCAGAGGTACAGCTATGACGCGCACAATTCCGAATTCATTCCTTCCGGCACTTGTTGGCATGCTGCTGTTCGCTGCCGCGACCGTTAGTGCCGACTTGCCGGCGACAGAAGTCAGCGAAACCGCGTCAACCGGCGCGCCGACTGAGCTTCAAATCAGTCACGCGATCAGCGAAGCCGAAGTGCTCAAGTCAAAAGCGCAGCTCGAATTGGCCTCTTTGAAACTCGAACAACTCTCGAAATTGCGGCAACGCGGTCACGCTACCTGGCAAGAGCATGCGCAGCAGGAACGCATCGTGGCATCACTGCGAGCCGGTCATCAGGCGGCCAGCGATCACTTCGCGCTAGTTGACTCCATTGACGCAGAGGCGCAATCATCTTCCGACGACGCCATCCGTCTGTTTGTACCCGAGTCCACGCGATTGATCGCTTGGGTTCCCGTCCAGCACGCGAACACGTCATTGCTTGAACGACAGCTTACGAATCTACGGGAGCAACATGGTCTCGCCGCAAAGATTGATACCCAGGCACTGCAGACGAAGGTAGAAAAAACGCAAGCTCGACTCGAACACTACTCACAGCACAACGACCAAAAGCAACAGGCACGTGCGACACGAGCCCGAATCAATCACGACTTGGCAGTTGCCGAACTGCGTTTGGCCAAAGCCCATCAGGCCGCAGGTACGCACCTTCAGCAACGAATCGTGGGCATCGAGGCCGAACTCACAAAACGTCCCAAAGTCAGCAACGACGTCCAAGAAAATGAAGGAGTCATCGCGAAGCTGGGAACGCCATTCGTTACTGCCTCCAACAACCGCGTCCTGAAGTCACTCGCCAATGACGTTGCTTCGCTGGAAGCAAATTCGAATGCCGCTCTGAAACTTACGTCGCTGCTGTCGAAGCTGCAGGGACAACGTGTTGCCACGCTGGTAAAGCTCCAAGACTCATCAAATACCAGCCAAAACGACTCCGATGAACTCGTTCGAGCCCGACAGCAATTCGCACAGATTAAGTCCGCGATTCAAACCGAACAAGCGACCAGAGCGACGCAGTTTGAGCTGATTCGATCCCTTCAGCCCAATGAAGAAATCGCTAATTCGGCACGCCTCCCCCAAACACGGGACGAGTTTCCAACGATGGATCGATTTGTTGCCGCCAACAGCGTGACGCTCCGTCATTTCCTTGAATTGCATCGCAAGTGGACATCTCTCCAAGCTGCCCGCACATCAGCACAAAGTGACCTGACTTATCTGGAGACTCGACAAACAAAGCTTGAAGAGATTCCAGCCGAACACCGCGCACCAAAGGAACTCGAACAGGCCATTCAAAACAGCCAATTGGCCGAAAACAGAATCGTTGTTATTGAAGAAAGCCTAATGCTCCTGAGTCTCGAGGCGCAGCGTTTTACCGCTCAGTGCCAAGCTCAGAGCTTGGGTGAATACCAGTTCGTCCAGGCAGCAGGCGACCAGTTCGTCCCCAGATCTGCAATCAAGAAACAAGAAGCAATCTTGTCGGCGGTTGGCTTTGTCGGAACATCAACAAACAGCTACAGCGGTTACGTCGAGTCGCCAGCGATCTTCCGTGTGCTGTCTACGCTAACCACAAGCATTCGCTCTCAAGTCTCCGCCACGCAAACGGCCGCGTTGATCAACGACGGCGAGATCGGATTCTCTACGAGACGCCCTGGCGCAAATTCCGAGACGTTCAAGACACTCCCACAGACTCGCGGGATTCGGTTGGCAACAGACGGAATCACTTACCCCCGAGATCTGTTCAACTATGTGCCATCTGACTTGTGGAGCGAAGTCTATCCATCGTCTTCGCCGCGACAAGGCTACGGCTATGTCCCTATCACTTACGACCGAGGGATCGGACGCTACGCGTCGCGTGGACAATCTTGGGGGTACAGTCCCACAAACTTCACCTCGGGACCATTCGACCGATCAAACTTCTACAGCGGAGTTAACGCCCCTGGTGTCGTGACGAAGTTCTACTCTCGGATTCCGCGTTACAGCGACTATTACAGTTTCGGGATCCGACGCTACGACAGTCCGGCGGGAACGAGCTTCCGACGTGGCAGCCGTGCCTACTCGCCGTTCTATCGTCCTGGATTCCCGACGAACTTCCGCTATTAGCCGGAAACGAGGCTACTGCTTCGTCAGCTTTACGAATCAAGATTTTTTACGTCGCACAATCCGCTGACAGAAGTCGCAGCGAAACTGGTAGCATAGTGGGCAACAAGCAAGCTTCCCCGTCGAAACTCGTCCGACGCCTGCCTCCCACCTGCTCGCCACGATGCCCAGTTTTTCCTATCGCGCCAAAACGTCCACTGGATCGATCGCCGAAGGTGTGATCGACGCGGGAACGCATCGTGAGGCGCTCACTCAGCTGACGCAAAAGTCACTCTTCCCGTTAGAGGTGAAGAACCAAGACGAGGCGAAGTCAGCGTTTGGCATCAAGCTGGAACTGCCCAGCAAGATTAAGACGGAGACCATTGCCGATACGCTGACGGGGCTCAGTGATCTATTGGGAAACGGCGTATCGCTTTTAGAGTCGCTGAACATCCTTGCGGAACAGTCGCCCGACAAGAATATGGGAACCATTTTGCGTCAGGTACGTGATGACGTCGCCGACGGTGGTTCTCTCGACGAGGCGATGGCCAAGTATCCTGAAACGTTCTCGAACCTAACCATCAGCATGGTTCGCGCTGGACTGGAGGGGGCTTTCCTCGAAGATGCGTTGGAACGCGTTTCAACATTCCTTCGAAAGCAAGACGAAGTACGCGGCAAAGTGCTCGGCGCAATGACCTACCCGGCGATCCTGGCTGTCGTCGGCGTCATCGTCACGGTCATTTTGGTCACGGTAGTCGTGCCCATGTTTCAGCCATTTTTCGATCGGCTCGAACGAAGCGGCGTAGGGCTACCGACCATTACCGTTGTGCTGTTGTTCTTCAGC
>CAYQMZ010000038.1:0-2296 GCA_964418725.1 uncultured Pirellulaceae bacterium | reverse complement strand
GCGTTGGTCAACTACGGAATCATCACCGCGGGGGTCGTTGGCGGGGTCGTTTTGGGCATAAAGAAACTGCTCAGCACGGAACGGGGCCATCGTTTCGTGGATGAATTCAAGCTAAAGATTCCGTTGGTTGGTTCGATCGTCCATGACTCGTCGGTTTCCCGGTTTTGTCGTGTGCTCGGCACACTTCTACACAATGGTGTCCCCATTCTGCGGTCGCTGGACATCAGCAGTGCGTCTGCCGGAAATGTACTGTTGGAAGAAGCAATCAAAGACTCCGCAGAAAACATCTCTTCCGGAAATCTCTTGTCTCAACCACTTTCCGAAAGTGGGCTAATTCCGCAGCAAGTCATGGCCATGATTCGCGTTGCGGAAGAGTCCAACACGCTAGATGAGGTCTTGATTAAGATTTCTGACCGGATGGATCAAAAAACCGAACGGCGCCTGGATTCACTGGTTCGCCTCGTGGAACCCTTGATGCTGCTCGCCATTGGTGCGGTTGTCGCTTTCATCATCATTGGCGTGCTGCTCCCGGTATTCGATATTAACTCTGCGATTGACTAGAATTCGGCAATCGAAAACACTGTGTTTCCTACCTGGACGACCAAACATAGTTGGTGGCAAACCAACTCTCACCTTGTCGTTCATACCCACCTACCGATTAAGGAACTGAGGCGATGCGATCCCACCGACAACGCGCGGGACTAACACTTCTTGAATTGATGATCGTGTTGATCATCCTTGTGATGCTTTTCGCAATCGCAGGTCCAAGGCTGCTTAATTCGCAGAAGAAGGCCGATATCAAAGCGGCAACCATTCAGATCGGCAACTTCGAGTCGACGTTGAAGATGTACTATGCGGACATGAAGTCCTACCCAACGACCGAAGAAGGCCTGGAAGCCCTCATCAAAGCACCTGCCGACGAGGCGAAGGCGCGGCGCTGGGACCCTGAGGGGTACCTAGATGATGAAGCCATTCCGCTAGACCCATGGGGCAATCCCTACATCTATGAGTATCTGGGAGCCGTTGAAGGCGCTCGTGATGCTCCGCGTATACGCTGTGCCGGTCCAGACGGACAACCCAACACGGCTGATGACATCATCAACTGGCGTGAGTCAGGCAGTTCTTCCAGCTCAAGCGGTGGAAGCGGCCTCGATGTTCTTGATGGCTAGTTTGTTCGAGGTTCGTGGGCCGAGACTGCAGGTGGGCGGCCCACAGATTCGCCAAACAGAGCCATACACAGCACGCCATCGATCGAAACACTCTACGTTGAATCACCGCGGTTTGACGCTCCTTGAGTTGATGATCGTGCTGGTGGTCCTTGTTGGCGTGATGTCGGTAGCCTGGCCGCGAATTACTGGCCAAATTCAATTGGTCGCCCCGCGGGAGGCCGCCCTTCAACTGAAATCGGATCTGTCCGAAGCCCGCGAACAGGCCGTCGTGAGCGGCGAACCGTGGGCGGTTCGCATCGAACGATTTTCTGGTGACTACGAAATCGGTCCGGTATCGGAATTCAGTACCCGCGAGGCCTCGCCAATGGCCGGTGCTTCGATCGGTGATGCCGGTTCGCAGTTGCTGCAACAAATCGACGCGACGGCGACAGGCGTCACCTCAATCAGCGCAAATGGTACTTCGGCGACGGGCAGCATCGCCGCCACGTCAGCCACCACCAACGCTTCCTCCAGCACGGCTGCCTACCCAGCCGCTGGGAATGCGACAGGCATACAGGGGCAACCGGTCAGGGCTATCCAACGTCATGAACTGCCGGTTGGAATGATCTTCGACGATGGCTGGGCACACTCAACCCGAGACGTCAATCAGTTTCGCGTGACGGATCCGACGTTGAACCAAACCGCTCTTCCTCAGCCACCGGCACCGCAGGCCGCACCAACCATGGTGCCGACTGCTGGCGGGACTCCAGCAATTCCATCGGTAGATTCTACAACTCTGGCTGCTCCGACACAGCCAACGCAGTGGAAGTACGTAGTGATCTTCCAACCGGATGGCCGAGCTACAGAAGCGGAAGTCAGACTAAAGGACATTGGTTCGCAGGCACTGATTCGATTGCGTATCCGTGGTTTCACCGGCGGGATCACGATCGATCCAGTTGAACGCAAAAAGAGACTACCGATCGACGGAACATTGGATCCAAACGCTGCTCCGGTCCCAGGTTCGCAAGCCGTCGACCCAATACTTGCCACAGAGCAAATGCTGAATTCCGGCTCCGGCCTTGGCTCGCAATCGACCGGCGGATTTCCGACCGATCAGAGCGATTCGATGTATCGGGTCGGTCCTACAC
>CAYQMZ010000037.1:19774-20470 GCA_964418725.1 uncultured Pirellulaceae bacterium | reverse complement strand
CCGTTGCGTCGAATTACCTCGACTCCGCCACTCCGTCACGCCGATGGGAAAGGCACCTTTCGCCGTATGATGGGAACGCAAACCGATTCCGATTTGGCGAAGATTATTTTGGCATTGGGTACGTCGCGCGGCTCCCCTGGCGGCTTGGACAGCTGGAAGCAACACAGCTATCAGCATCGAGATGATGGCGATGACAACCAGTAGTTCGACAAGCGTGAACGCTAGCCGACGACCCTTTCGACTCGTCCTCTTTCGACGCGTACTGGTTGTGTCTCGCATGCCGCAATTCTGGCAAGTGTCAGCGCATAATAAAAGCCGGTGCACATACACCGGCCTTTCAATGATTGCCATATGAATCGCAGACTAATCGAGGAAGCCGACAAGCTCTTGGCTACGACTTGGCTGTTGCAGCTTTCGCACAGCCTTTGCTTCGATCTGTCGAATACGTTCGCGAGTCACCTTGAAGATGTGACCAACTTCCTCCAGCGTGTAGCTGTAGCCGTCGCCAAGTCCGTAACGCAGTTTGATGATCTCGCGTTCGCGGTAACTCAAAGTCTTGAGAACTTTCGAGATTCGCGTACGCAGCATCTCTTGCGTAGCACCGGTTGCCGGGCTCTCGGCACCACCATCAGGAAGCAGGTCGCCGAAGTGACTGTCTTCGCTGTTGCCAACAGGACGGTCGAGACTGATTGGATA
>CAYQMZ010000037.1:0-19764 GCA_964418725.1 uncultured Pirellulaceae bacterium | reverse complement strand
TCGTGCCGTTTCTTCAATAGTTGGTTCGCGTCCCAACTCTTGCAGCAACTGTCGTGCACAGTTGCGAACACGCGACATGGTCTCAACCATGTGAACGGGAATTCGAATGGTTCGGCTTTGGTCTGCAACCGCACGCGTGATCGCCTGGCGAATCCACCATGTGGCGTAGGTGCAGAACTTGAATCCACGTCGGTACTCGAACTTGTCGACCGCACGCATCAGGCCGGCATTCCCTTCCTGAATCAGATCCAGGAAGCTCAATCCACGGTTACGGTACTTCTTGGCGATCGAGACGACCAATCGCAAGTTACCTTCGGACAGGGCTCGCTTCGCACGCTGATAACAGGCGTACTCGTTGCGAAGGAACCGAACACGTGCCCGCAAGCTACGCGGTGATTCCTGTGTGGCCAACAGAATGCTGCGGATCTCTTTTCTCCACGCTTCGCATTCTTTTTCAGACTTTCGAGCCTTCTTGTGGGCAGCGATTTGCTTCAACAGCAAGTCGACCCGTGCGCTGTAGTCCGCAAGCGTCTTGATGTAAGGCTCAATACGCTGAGTACGCAAGCCAAGTTCTTCGACGAGGCGAACGGCACGAATACGGCCGCGACCAAGTCGTCTCCAGGCTTCCTCTCGCTTCTTCTTGGGGGTGGATTTGCTGGTAGCGGTAATGTAGTCGCGACGGTTCCGCTTCAGCAGCACCTCTAAGGAACGCAGGTTGTGAGGCATTCGCCCCAAGATTTGTTCCTTTTCCAATCGGTCCGTCACCGACACTTGGACGGTGCGGTCGAATGGCAACTCGCCTTCATGAACGCGTCGAAGAATGTTGTATGCAACTTTGATGACGTAGTCACAGCACAACAAGCGGGTTCGAAAACGTTGTCGAGTGACCTCGATCTCTTTTGCCAACGCGATTTCTTCCTTACGCGTCAACAACGGGATCTCACCCATCTGTGTGAGATACATGCGAACGGGATCGTCCGACCATGACTCACTGGCAGCTTCTAACGCTTCGGCCTCGCTAGCTGCCAACTCTTCCGGTGTTGGATCTGCAACCGAAGTCAAATCTGATCCTGTGGACGCTTCCGAATCATCGGATGGCTGGTTCAGCTTCAGATTCGCTGCGGCTGCTGCGCGAGTGCTGTCTTCCTCAAAGTCGTCGATTAACGTGTCAAACAACGTCAAGCTCCTACAAATGTCAGGGCTTTCATTTTTTCTACTAACGGAAGAAGTAACAAAAATTCGCCACCGTACCCCAAGTTGGTGACTCATCCCCCGATGTTACTTCAAACCATAACTGTCACTTCCGTATGCGTGCTGCTTTTGCTGCAGGTCTTCCGAACCAAGCAACTCTACCACCGTTTAACCGTTGGTCTGCTCTTACCAAGCATTTGGAAAAATGTTGTGATCTCTCCGAATTGCGCGAGTTCGTTGACGCAAACGCATGGACAAACATCTCCGCTCAATGCGTACTGGTTAGGCAAGTAGGACTGGCCAACAGCTAAGTGTTTGCCGCGGCCGTGGCAACCCTGCAGGTCCGCTATCGGTTTACTTTGATGGTGACGTTGCACGAGCCTTCCGTAATAGACTCAGCAATCCGTACCATCCGTTGTCCGTCGCTCTCAGGTTCGCGGCCTTGAAGGGCTTCATCAAATCTTGTCGTGCTGAATGTAGGGTACAGCGATTTTGATGAGCGTGAGTTTAGCGGTTGCCGTGCCGCAGAGGCTGTTGGACGTTCATCCAGATTTTAATCACCTGAATACCCGGGTCTAGTGCCAAATTGACCTACATCACAGCTATCACTAGGTTTCGCTTGATCGTGGAGCTCCAGGATGAAGAGTTTCACGTTCGGAACCTGATCGCGGCATCCCCCGCGACTCTCTGCCATGTGGGGGAGTCGCTAAAGACTGGTTCTAGTCCACAACACGAACAGCCCATGTCGCCAGCCGCAAGTCACAGCTAGTTGTTCGAGAATCGGGTGGGGTATATTCTCGTTTGTAGCCAAAGGTTTCTTCACTGTTCCGTTGCATGTAGGGCAGCCCACCATGAGTCAACAGTATGCTCTTCCTTGTGTATGCGGTGCGAAGTTGCCGGTGGTCGTTGGACAAGCTGGAGACCGCGTTAAATGCCCGGAATGCGGCGAGTTTGTCGACGTTCCGCGACTACGCGACCTCAAGCAGCTTGAGCCACTAGGCTCAGTCAATTCGTCGCAAACAGGCGGTGGGCACGACACGACAGTTTGGGGAGGCCTACCTGGGATACTGTTCGCGCTCGGATTAGTACTGATCGCGATCGCTGGATTCGCGTCCTACTTTACCTATTCAGATCGAACGACGTTCGAAAAGATGGCCGAGCCGCCGGCCGCCGACGCGTTCGAATTCTCGCGAGACATTCAAGAGATTTCGTTAGTCGAGAGCTGGGACACCTGGAACGAATTCAAGAAGATTAACATCGCAGGTCGCCGCGAACCGTTGCATGTACAGGCTCGCGCTCGCATCAAAACTCTCAACAAAATGCTGACATTTTTCGCTGGGCTGGCGACACTTGGTCTGTTTTTGATGTGTTCATCTTTCTTTCTAGTGCCCCGTCGGGCTCGTTAGCTTGAAAAGCGACGTTGACGCTGACTGCTAGCACTGATAAGATTTTGATTCATCTTCAGCGCCCGAACGTAAGTGCTTTCTACATATTGAGTTACGGAAGCACTTCATTTCTTCAGAATCACTCATTGACGGATCAGGGCGAATCTCTAGAATCTGCCAAATCACCAAATGTTGTGTGTCTTGGATGCCGAGAATACAATATGTTGGGGTTAAGGCTCGAAATGGCCCTAAAGATTAGGACCACTGGCTAAAGGGGGCAAACGCGTTGCCAAAGCTGGTAAAGAGCTTCTGATTTTTTACATGTGCTCTGCACAGTCATGATGACCTTCTGGAGGTGCCGTCAGGATGGCAACTGCTAATCTACCTCATTCGTCTGTTTCTCAGGATTCCAAAAAAGACACCGGCAAGCGGGTCAAAGAGAATGCCAAGGGGCTTACGGTTCCTACGGTTTTCTGCCCCACGGAAGTCGCGGATCCTTTCGACACAACAGAATGGGAACTGCGAAAAGCAACGATCAAAGATGAAAACGGTGGTGTGCTTTTCGAACAAGAAGACTGCGAAGTACCGGCCGACTGGAGCCAGCTCGCAACCAATGTGGTTGTCAGTAAGTACTTCTACGGTGAAGTGGGTACGTCAGAGCGCGAATCGAGCGTTCGCCAATTGATTCACCGGGTGACCCGTACCATAACCGACTGGGGTCTGGAAGACGGCTACTTCGAAACAGCTGCTGACGGAGATCGCTTTTACCGAGACCTAACCTGGCTATGCCTGCATCAGCACGGTGCCTTCAACTCTCCCGTCTGGTTCAACGTTGGCTTGTATCACCAGTACGGCGTCAGCACGGATCCCTGCAACTGGCGGTGGAACCCCGAAACTGAGTCGGTAGAGCAGCCAGAGAACCCGTACGTCTTCCCACAAGCTTCGGCCTGCTTTATTCAGAGCGTGGGTGACAATATGGAAGACATCATGTCGCTGGCCACCAGTGAAGCCATGCTCTTCAAGTTCGGTTCGGGAACAGGTACAGACCTCTCTACGATCCGTTCGCATCGCGAAAAACTGTCTGGTGGCGGCCATCCTTCAGGCCCGCTCAGCTTTATGCGTGTCTACGACCAGATCGCAGCGGTTGTGAAGTCAGGCGGCAAGACTCGTCGTGCAGCCAAGATGCAATCCTTGAAGGTCTGGCACCCCGATGTCATGGAGTTCATTGAGTGCAAACACAAGGAAGAGCAAAAAGCTCATTGCCTGATTGAGAAGGGTGGTTATGAATCCAACTTCAATGGTGAGGCTTACAGCTCCATCCTCTTCCAAAACGCGAATCTTTCCGTTCGCCTGACAGACGACTTCATGGATGTCTTGGCGAAGGATGGTGAGTGGGAAACGCGTTGGGTAACCGATGAAAATCGAGCCGGACCGAAGTACCAAGCCAAAGAAATCATGGCCCGCATGGCGGACTGTGCATGGCACTGCGGCGACCCTGGTGTTCAGTACGATACGACCATCAATCGATGGCATACGTGCCCGAACTCAGGTCGTATTAATGCGAGCAACCCGTGTTCGGAGTACATGTTCCTCGATAACACGGCTTGCAACTTGGCCAGTATCAACTTGATGAAGTTCCGCAAAGAGAACGGAACTTTTGACGTGGAACGATTCAAGACGGCTTGCCGCCTGTTCTTCGTCGCTCAAGAAATCTTGGTGGACCATGCCAGTTACCCAACTCCGTTGATCGCAGCCAATAGTCACAAGTTCCGTCCGCTGGGGCTTGGATACTCCAATCTTGGCAGCATGGTGATGACCAACGGTGCAGCATACGACTCCAACGCAGCTCGCGGTTTGTGTGGTTCTTTGACTGCTATCTTGCACGGTCAGGCTAACCTGACGTCCACCGAATTGGCCTACGCAGTCGGTACGTTCGAGGGCTACCGTGAAAACGAAAAGCCGTTTATGGACGTCATGCAAATGCACCGTGACGCCGTAGAAGATATTGAAGACTCCGGTCCGAAGTATCTCAAGGATGCGGCTCGCGATGTTTGGAACGATGTGCTCCATCAAGGGCACAAGAAGGGCTTCCGTAATGCCCAAGCAACCGTTCTAGCACCTACTGGTACCATCAGTTTCCTGATGGACTGCGACACGACCGGTATCGAGCCAGACATTGCTTTGGTGAAGTACAAGCAACTTGCCGGTGGCGGGATGCTGAAGATCGTGAATCAAGGTGTGCCGATGGCGCTCGATACGCTGGGCTATGGCCCGGGTGAGATCGAAGCAATCTGCAAGTACGTTGATGAGAACGACACGATCGAAGGTGCTCCAGGTCTACGCGACGAAGACTTGCCAACATTCGATTGTGCTTTCAAACCAGCCAATGGCGTGCGAAGCATTAATTGGCGAGCTCACGTGAGCATGATGGCGGCGGCTCAACCGTTCCTTTCGGGAGCAATCTCGAAAACGGTTAACATGCCTAACGACGTGACGTCGGACGACATCGCAGAAGCCTATCGATGGGGATGGGAGTTAGGCCTGAAAGCCTTGGCCATTTATCGTGATGGTTCAAAGCAAAGCCAACCTCTGAACACGTCAACCGAAAGCGACAAAGAAACCGCCAAGGCTGTTGGTAAGCCACGGCGAGAACGACTTCCGGAAACTCGTCAATCAGTCACGCACAAATTTAGTGTGGCTGGCCATGAGGGCTACATCACGGTAGGTCTCTATGAAGATGGTCGCCCAGGCGAACTGTTCATTACCATGGCGAAGGAAGGAAGTACCGTTGGTGGCTTGATGGACAGCTTTGGCACGGCGATCTCGATCTGCCTGCAATACGGTGTACCGTTGCGAGTCCTCGTTAATAAGTTCTCGCATACTCGATTCGAACCAATGGGGCACACTTCGAACCCCGACATTCGCATCGCCAAGAGTTTGGTTGATTACATCTTCCGCTGGTTGGATATCACCTTTGAATCCACCAATGGCGCTGGAACTTACCCGGTCCCAGAAGCTAAAGCGAAGCCTTCTTCTAACGGCAAAGCGACATCCAACGGTTCGGTGAGTGCTCCTGCCTCAGATGCTGCAGCGAAGAATGGCGTCACCAACGGAGTTGATAAATCGTCGAATGGCAATGGACACGGTGCGACTGTTGAAAAACTACTCGCACAAGCTGAGTCCTCGATCCAGTTAGCCGAAGGCGGCAGCGGACAAGGCGAACAGTTTGCCCGATTCCAAAGTGACGCACCTAGCTGCGACAACTGCGGATCCATTACCGTTCGCAACGGGAACTGCTATCTGTGTCACAACTGTGGCAACAGCATGGGTTGCTCGTAACGAGCCATGGGGCGAAGCAAATTCGCCAAACTAATTGAGAGACGTTAAAAAGCGGGTACCACGCAGCTGCGGGAAGTGGTATCCGCTTTTTCCTTTGCTACACGCAAGCTCCACCAGCCCTCTTCGCGCACGCGCAGCACGATCGAGTGCAGCACCTGGAATTCACTGCATCGGGACCTTGGCGGCCGTCCGCTAAAAATGAGCGAGCAACCGGAACTCGCCACTAGCTGCAATTTCGCGCGCTGGTCGGCAACGAGGCCGCCCCAAATGCCGGAGCAGCGCAATCGCGGTTAGCGCATAAGACACGGTGGCAGGTTGCTCGGAGCAGCTTCATGCTTGCTTGTGAAAAATGCGAACTAGAAGTTCGCTAGACGATCACGTCCATGATCGCAAGAAATTCAGGATGGTTACGTAGCGGATCAAAATCTGGCTCGTCCGCAACCATATCTCGGTAGTCCGAGTCTTTCTCGAAAGCACGTGACAAGTAGAAGAGCGCTTGCCTCGGTTCGTTCGCCAAACTCCAGTAGCACGCCAAGTTGTAGAGAATGATGGCCTCATCTGGTTCGACGGCCAACGCATCTTCTAAGGCTTCAATTGCGGCATCGATTCGATTGATGCGTTTGTAACACCAGCCAAGCGTCAGCAAAACGTTGATGTTTTCTGGATCCGCTTCCTTTGCTGCGGTCAACGGACCGATGGCATCAGCATAGCGTTCCATGACTCGATACGCCTGGCCTTCGTAGTGCAAGCCAGCGGCGCTCTTTCGAGTCTCCTCGTTCAGACGAGCAAGCGTTTCCAAAGCCCGGTTCGCGATGCGATCACGCGACTCTTTCGTCAACGGATATCGGTCGGACAAGACTGTCGCCAGGTCGAGGTACCCAGCCACCTCTTCGATAAGTTGTCGTTGAATCCGCGATTGCTTTACCACAGTAAGCTCCAAGTCCAGCACGATTCTAACAGCCTATTCACGGGGCCCAAGTGTTGTTCATCATCGTCTTCGCCACTTTCCCGAATCAGCACGGACTTGTGACGCGTGTACCTGTCGCGGGGCTTACAAGCAGTACTCCCACGCTTTCGAATCTTAACGCCCAGTGAAATTTGGGCGCCTGTACAGCGCATAATCATCGGCAGCTTTACTTCAAATCTGTCCGAAAATCTTAAGTTTCCCGCTCGTTCAGACTGCATTGCTGGTGAAAACACCGTGGATGTCGGGCGAGTGCCTGCAGCCGAAATCCGGAGCAAAGTGACACTCGCACTCGTGAGACACGTGGTGAGAATTCGCATCAACGTACGACATTGACCACCACGAACTGAAGCAAAACAGCTCGGCTGGCGAGCGTTGCAAACGTGGCGTGATCTTTGCTCTCTAAGCAATCGCAAGAACTGGATGTTCGAATTTGTTTGCGCCGCATGCATGGAAGCATCAAACGCACGGAGGCAATAGTAGTCGGCGCCGTCTCCACGCTCAGCTAGGTGCCCAAGGTGCCCACCAACAACCGATTGTTTGCTTGCGATCTAAGTCGATGGATTCTAATTCCTGTGGTCTTTGCCATCGTGTGCCCGACTGTCCGCTACCAGCGGTTCGAACAAGTCACTGCAATCGCGGATAAGCAAGCAGTCGCCGACGCGACTGATCTGAAGACATCCCAGTTGCACGCCAACTCCGCCATCCGCAACGCGGCCGAAATCGCACGGGACACTAGCGCGACTGTGACTCCCCATTCTGAGCTGGGGGCGTGGCGTCGAACGAAACATGGTTGGGAACGCGTTTCCACTTGGTCACGACCGCGTCGCCGCACGCAGCTACCGGCCGCAACGCGGCTTCATCCGGGTTTGCTGGCAAGCTTGCAGCTTTTGATATCACTTGGTGGACTCTTAGCATTCTCTAGCCGCAACTAGATGCTTGTTACGGCTGCAGTTCAGCTTGCACTCTGGAATCTCAAAAAATTCCGAGAACGTTGCACGGATTCTTCGTCGCCTCGTCACTAACTAAGTAGAGCTCCATCTTGGTGGAGAGTGCATTTGGTGAACGAGGACTCGACGATGCGACTGACACTTCGAACGCTGTTAGCTTATCTGGACGACATTCTTGATCCAGAAGACGCGAACCAACTGCAACGCAAGATTGAGGACAGCGAATTTGCATCGTCGCTGGTGCAACAGATCCGCGGTTCCGTGCGTCGCATGCGTTTGGACGCGCCAGCATTGGACGCACAGGGAATCGGCGGCGATCTGAATTCTGTCGCAGAATACCTCGACAATGTGCTTCCCCCAGAGCAGGTACCGGCTCTTGAGAAGGCGTGCCTGGAAAATGACGTAAACCTCGGTGAAGTCGCGTCATGCCACCAAGTCCTAACGCTCGTACTCGGTGAGCCAGCTACCTTTACCGATACGATGCGGCAACGAGCCTATGGCATTGCTCCAACGGTTCCACATACGCCTCTCCCCCCTTCGCCGCACTACGACGAGGAATCATCGCAGGCAGCCGAGCACAATGATGCCACTGCTACAATAGAGACAACACAAGCTCCCGGAGCAGTTTCGGACGTCGCGTCTGCAGAGCAGCAACCGTCCGCTCAACAACCGGAAACCGAACCTACCACGGAACCTGCCTCAACTCTGAACGCGGCGGGTGAAAACGCAAAGGGCGAGACAAACGAGAAGCGTCCAAGCGACGATGTACCGTTGGCCTCGGGAATCCTTTCCACTAAAGAAGCGTGGCGAGCAGAGGGGCAAGATCCGTCTCTCGCTGAGGAGTTCGCAAAGCCTGCAGCCAGCGATGTGGCAACAAAACCAGCAGTTGGTTCAAAGCAACGCACAGTTGCCGTACCTATTAAGGGCACCGAAGTTGAGCCAGGCGGCACCCCTGCGGTTGCCGAATTCCCAGACTATATGGAGCGCCGAGGATCCTGGTTGCGTTCGGCGTTCGTCACGGGCGTTATGGCGCTGTTTCTGCTTCTGGGTTTGTTGTTTGCGACCAACCCAGCGGGCAAGACTTATCTAGCGGGTTGGCTGGGTAGTTCTCGCGCGGTAGCAACCAACTCACCAACCGATCCGAATCAAAATTCAAGTGTCGCTGCCGAATTCGCAAACGCTTCTTCAACCTCGACTTCCACACCATCAGTGAACGTCGCGCCGGATGTGACGCTGTCAGAGAACGTCAGCACAAACCTCCCATCCACGAATGAGCGTTTTGCCAACAGTGTATCGGGGCAACCTGCAGAGCCAACTCGTTGGGCAAGTCCTGATACGGATACGAACCAGAGCGTAGAGAACCCCATCCCCAACTTCGCGACAACGGGGCCGATCGAATCCCCGATCGAATCCCCGATCGTCCCGGAGGTTCCCGAGTTGAACATCGAAGTCCAAGATCAGTTGGCGACAAACTCCGCAACCACCTCGTCGGCAAGTGAGCCACCGCCGTTGCCCACGGTTGGCCCTGCTGACAATGTTGCCGTGTTGCAAGACGAGAACCAAAGTCGTCTCGAAGATGCAGAGATCGCCAGCGTCGATGTTGACGTGCCTGCCGAGAACGGTGTGGCTCTTGCCTCGACCGATCTACCACCACGAAACAACGTTCCGGATTTATTGCCGGATGTTCCACGAGATCCACCCAGTGCTGCCGACACATCTAGCCTTGCTCGTGCGAGTATCGCTCGGGGCGAATCTCCGTTGCAACTGGACAGTTCGGCTTCCGTAGATGAGATCTCGATTCCAGCAGACCCTCAAGCCGTTCCGATCAATCCACCGATCGCCGCTCCGACGACTAGTATTACGGCGGCGAACACCAGCCCGGCGATCAAAATACCTGAAGCGCCAGCCATCGATGTGGAGACGGACTTCGACAGAAATGCAGAGCTTGCTCCAACCCGCTTGAAACGTGGCGGCGACCTCGCGTTGATCTACGATGCCATTACCGACGATTGGAAACGTGTCGACTCGACCAAGCTGTTGCAGCTGGGGGATTCGATCCAAAGCTTGCCGTCTTACCGAGCGATTCTCGCCATTGGTAACACTGCGGACATGACCTTGATCGATGCGACACGAATTCAACTCGGACCGTACGACCACGTAACGCTCCACGGCGGAAAACTACTGGTGCGTTTTTCTGAAGCCAACGCCAGCCAGCGAATTCGCTTCCAAGATCAGACCATCGAGGTCACTGCACAGCAGGCGGGATCTGCCGTAGCGATCGAAGGAGCTCGCATGCACAAACCGGGGACGGATCTGGATGCTCCAACTCACGCCTTGTTGAAGGTCTATCCCATCAATGGGACAAGCGTCGTTTCTGCACGAGGACGAGATTTTGAACTCGTCGACGGAAAACACTTCTTGGCCCTTGATCAGTACCAGCCGCGCCTGAACTCACACGCAAAGTTACCAGCTTGGCGTGAGCCCATAACGGCGACGCGAAAGTACAAGGATGCAATCGAGGCTTCCTTGAATCGCAAAAATAGTATCGAGGTCAGTGCGTCCGTTCGAGCGTGGCACAAAGACCGATCGATCTCAAACAAAGCCGTACAACGAGCTCTGGCAGCGAGATGTCTGGCGGAAATCGGGGACTACTCCGCGATTGTGCAAGCTTTCGGCGACAAGGAACAACGAGCCTATTGGTCCGACCAGTTCACAACACTGCGACATGCGACCACCAAGGGGCCAGAGGAAGTTGCGAAGCTTCAGCTAGAACTGGAGAAAGCGCACGGCGGAAAGGCCAGGCTGATGATGGAGCTTGTGCGGGGTTACTCTGCGGAGCAACTGGGTAGCGGTGCTGCCAAGAAACTTGTCGAACTACTGAGTAACGAAGACAAGTTGGAGTATCGGATACTCGCCATCGAAAACCTCAAACGCATCAAAGGCGCCGACCACGGATACGCTCCTGGCCAGACGAAGGCCAAACGCAGACGATCGGTTAGCACCTGGGAAAACAGAATCAACGAAGTCAAATACAAAGAGACGCCTGAGATTCTTCAACTACTTGAACAGTTTGCCAGGGATCAAGTGGCCAGTTGAAACACCACTGGCCAGCCGTCGCTAGACGACGATCTTGAACGCGGACTGCTGAAGGCCGGCACGACTCACTCACACTTCGTTGATCATGACAGGCATGGATGCCTCAATGAAGACGCCACCAATCTTCTTCGCTTTATGCTTACTTGTGCTTTCGGTCGGTTGCCGCACAACGCCAATCACTGGGCGACGCCAAGTACTGATCGTTCCAGAGTCTCGCGAGATCAGCATGGGGCTCAAGGCCTACGAGGATACGCTCTCGTCACAACAGTTCTCCACCAACAAACGTTGGTCGGAAATGGTTGAACGCGTTGGAAGACGTATCGCAAACGTTGCCAACCGTCCGGACTATCAATGGGAATTTCGTCTAATTGAATCTCCGGAGATGAACGCCTTCGCACTGCCTGGCGGCAAAGTAGCCATTTACGAGGGCATTCTCCCTGTATGCGAGAGCGAAGCTGGCCTAGCCGTTGTGATGTCTCATGAAATCGCGCACGCGCTGGCTAGACACGGCGGGGAGCGAATGAGTCAGGAGTACATCGTTTCAGGACTTGGAACCGTCATGAACTGGGCGATGCAAAACCGAGCAACCGCGTTAACACAGCAACGGGTTGCCAAAGCATTTGGCATCGCTTCGAAGTACGGTGTTGTCCTTCCCTACAGTCGAAAGCACGAGTCTGAAGCCGATCACATGGGAATGCTACTCATGGCCCAAGCTGGCTATGATCCTAGGGAGGCTCCGTTTTTCTGGGAACGTTTCGGACGAGCCCAGGCCGGTCAGCAACCCATCGAGTTTCTTTCCACACATCCTGCTGATGCGCGTCGTGCCGCGGAGTTGCGTGAACTACTCCCTGAAGCCATCGCTACTTACAAACGCTCGCCCGTCAAACTTGGTTTCGGCGAATCCCTGGGTGTACAGCTTGCCCAAAAGCCCGAATAGTAACCGTGGCACGCCACGAACGCTCGCGAAGAGTGGCTGGACTCAGCCAGTCAGTGGGTCACGTTGCGAAGACGCAAATGCTATGATCTTGGGGTTTGAATTCGCCACTTTCGCCTCCCTGACGGCATATGAGCAACGTCTTTGCAGCAGAGCACCCGTTAATCAATCATCATCTGACTCGGCTTCGGGATAAGGATACGCCATCATCCGAGTTCCGTTCCATCATCGGCCGACTTTCGAGTTTGCTAGTTTATGAGGCAACGAGAGATCTCGAAACAAAGCCCGTCAAAGTGACAACGCCCATTCAGGAAACGGATGGTCATCGTCTATCGCAAAGGATCGGCATTGTGCCCATCCTGAGAGCGGGACTTGGGATGGTCGACCCCTGGTTGGCCTGCATCCCATCTGCAGAAGTCTGGCACCTGGGCCTGTATCGCGACGAAGCCACGGCAACGCCGGTTGAGTACTATCAAAAACTCCCCTCCGAAGATCCGGTCGACTTGGCGATTGTCGTCGACCCGATGCTCGCGACTGGCGGTTCTGCGGTGTTGGCAATCCGCACACTAGAAAAATGGGGAGTCAAGCACATCAAGCTCTGCTCGATGATTGCGGCCACCGCAGGAATCGAGGAAGTTCAACGACAGTGCCCGGAGACACAGATCTATGTCTGTGCAATCGACCCGATCTTGAATGAGAACAAATTCATCGTCCCCGGATTAGGAGACGCCGGAGATCGGACCTTCAATACGGTCCTGTAGCAATCAATCTGAAACGGAAAACTGGCGAATATGGATCCACGTTTAATTAGCTTGCTTGGACTATTCTCAATGGTGGGCTTTGCTTGGCTGCTTAGCTCGCACCGTACACGTATCTCCTGGCGAATCGTGGGCGGTGGAATGGTGCTTCAGTTCATGCTGGGGCTGCTTGTTCTGAAGACCCCCGGTGGTCGCTGGTTTTTCGAACGTGCCGGCGACGTCTTCAATGAACTCCTAAACTGCGTGGACAAAGGGGCAGCTGAAGTATTCGGCCCTGGTTTCACCGAACACTTCGTGGCGTTCAAGATCCTGCCCACGATTGTTTTTTTCTCTGCACTGATGTCGATTCTTTATTACTTGGGCGTCATCCAATACCTGGTCAAAGGCGTGGCTTGGATCATGCAAAAGACGTTGGGGACGTCTGGTGCCGAGAGCTTATCCGCTGCAGCCAACATCTTTGTGGGACAAACAGAAGCTCCACTGGTCATTAAGCCCTACGTCAGCAGTATGACTCAGTCGGAGTTGATGGCGATCATGGTAGGTGGATTCGCAACGATCGCGGGCGGTGTCCTCGCTGCCTACATTGGCATGGGAATCGACGCCAGCCACTTGATTACGGCTTCGGTAATTTCCGCTCCAGCAGCGTTGTTGATCGCCAAGGTCATGCAACCCGAAGTGGAGGAGCCGAAGACGCTAGGCAAGGTTCAGATCGAATTTGATAAGACGGCGACGAACTTGATTGAAGCAGCGGGCATCGGCACGATTGAAGGCTTACGCCTGGCACTGAATGTCGGAGCAATGCTGATTGCATTCATCGCGTTGGTCACGATGGTCAATGTCTTCATATCCTGGGCTGGCGTCTCAATGGGCTTGGGCGACGAGTGGACCCTGCAACGCCTGCTGGGAATACTCTTCTATCCTTTCGCATGGCTGATGGGCATCCCGTCCAACGAGTGTTGGCTAGCCGGCGAATTACTAGGTACGAAGATGGCGTTGAATGAATTCATCGCATACAACGAACTGGGGCAGATAATCACCGCCGACAAGGAACTGGCTGAAGGCGGAACTCGTCAGCTCAGCGAACGATCCGTGACAATACTCACGTATGCACTGTGCGGCTTTGCCAACTTTAGTTCGATCGGAATTCAGCTCGGCGGTATAGGCGGCATTGCCCCGGAACGACAAAGCGACCTGGCTCGACTGGGATTCCGAGCCATGCTGGGCGGAACGCTGGCGGCCTTCATGACTGCGTGTATTGCCGGTATCCTGCTTTAGTCATTGCTTAGGCAGGATTACTCGCTCCCGTTTGGGGAGCGAGCGAACACTTTCGTGGAACGAAACTTCCATGTCGCCGTTAGCCATCGCTTGCAAGAATTCGAATTCTGAATCGTCGAAAGGCGACACTGCTACGCGAAGATATCGTCGTCTTCGCCACTGTCGTTCAACGCATCGAAGTTCGAGGCGAAGGCCGCCGCAACGGCAGCATCGGCGTTACCAATTTGAGTTAAGGCTCGCGTCGCACTCGGCTCGGCATTCCCCTGATTGTTGATGGCGTTGATGATTCGCAAGACGTCGATTGCCGCTACGAATCCGTCGCCATTCACATCGTAGTAGGCGGCAGGCACTGAACCGGGATCTGGGTTCACCAAGATTTCGCCCGTCACCGAGTCGCTCACACGTCGATTGTTGATCTCATTAATGATGATCAATGCATCGCGAGGAATGATGAACCCATCCGGGTTAACGTCCAGCGATTCGATCGGATTCTGATAGGGGAACTCGCGTTCACTCACTTCGATACTAATCTCGGCCGTATTCGAAGCCAGCAGGTCATTGTCCCGAACCTGGTAGCTAAAGGTTTCCTGCCCGACGAATCCTAGAACCGGCGTGTACACAATGACGCCGTCGGAGATCGCCACACTTCCTGCCTGAGGCGGCTGGATAATTGAAATCAGATCGGTGCGGATCGTACCATCAGCATCCGTGTCGTTGGATGTTACAGGCAAGTCAAGCCGCGTCCCTTCTAGGGCTGCAAAGTTGTCCGCCATGGCAACAGGAGCCGTACCGGCCGCCAATGCAGAGACCGTGACCGTCGCTGGTTCCGATGGCACTCCCTGCGAGTCACTGACCGTGTAGGTAAACGAATCGTTGGCACTTCCATCGGAAGTGTAGGTGATCGTGCCAGTTGCCGAATTCACCGTTGCCGTGCCGTTAGTTGGCTGGGACTGGATCGAAAGACTGGAAAGCGACAGTGGGCCTTCCACGTCGAAATCGTTAATCAACACATTGATGACGGTGCTGGTGGTGCCACCTGCGTCAGCCGGCAGAATCGCTACCGCATCGTCATTGGCAACAGGTGCATCGTTAATGCCAGTGACATTGATCGTTACCACGCCCGAGTTTGACACCGCGGCTCGATCGTCTCGGACGGTATAGATCAGCGTGTCGGTTCCCTCAAAGTTCTCATTTGGAACGTAGTTGATGAATCCGTTGGCCGTCACGGTAGCCGTACCATTGGCTGGCGGCTGAGTGATTTCGATACTGCCTTCGTTCACTTCACCATCGGGGTCAAAGTCGTTGGCCAAGACGCCAATCGGAATTGAGCCCTCTTCCACCGTCTCCGCCACGTCCGCTCTTGCGACTGGGGCATCATTATTCGTTTGCAGGCCAAAGTCTGCTTCCAGATCGTCGGCTCCCTCGGACAAAGAAATCTGCCGAACGCTGTCGTCGTTCGGCAGGGTAATCGTCCGCCCGGTCATCGGGAGTGTGCCGACGCGATAGGAACCAGATTCAAGCGGCTTGAACAGGTAGATCCCATTGGTGTCGGAAAGGGCAACTGGTTCGTCTACAACCGTCGCCTCGAAGTTGTCGAGCCGCCCCTGCGGATCGGCCGAGTCAACGGTGTAGGCGACGACATGGCTGATGTCGAAGTCTGGTCGGTTGATAATCAGCGACTGCCGCTGCCCTTTCTCGAGTAGTTGCGTAGTCGTTGTAGCGATCGGCTGATTCGTCGCGGAAAAGGCTACCATGATGCCCTGTTCCGGACCGTCGTCCGACGCTGCGATAAAGTCCAGTTGAACTCGTGACGCCAGCGACTCTAAATCGAAACGAAGTCGCTCGTCCGTCGTCCAAGCAGCCTCGTCGGCACCACGGGTAAAGATCTGTCCGTCCATACTGACCACGGCATCATCGTGCGCAACGACTGCGTTTGACGTAACGTTGTTATCGGAATCTGCTACCGTTACCCGCGCGTCATCCGAAACGTACTCCAAGGCCTGACCGAGTAAGAAACTACCTGGGTCGACCGTCGAGATCCGCGAATCAGCCAGGCCGTTTTCGTTCACGTCCAGGTAAAGCCCCACGCCAGCAACTACAGTGTCAGTGGCAGGCTCGAACGTGCCGATTTCGCCCGCATCATTGAAAACCAAGCCACCAATGCTGCTAGTGCGGTTCCCAAAGTCTAAACCAGCCACGGCGTCGCCGATGGGCGTGATATAAGAATCAGCAGGCGCGACCTGCTCGTAGCCGTCGGGCACAACTTGACGCACGACGTATTCTGCTTCAGGCAGATTCGAAAACAGGTAGCCACCGCCCCGATTTGTAATCGTAGACAGTTCGTCTGCTGCGTTGTCGGCGAGCAGGTTGTCAAAGTACATCGAGGATCGCTCACCAACCACGTGAGCGATAACGAAGCTGATGTCTTTTTGGTCTCGCGCAACATTTAGCGTACCCGAATCGCCTAGTCGTAGATCGATGATCGTATCGCTCGCCAACAATTGACCGTCTGCGTCATAGGCGTCCAACTGAGCGGCCGAGTCGAATTCGCCAGAGGCACCGGCAACGTCGATGGACACTGAATCCACGTTGAGCGTGAAGTCAAAACGCAATCGTGTCTCACTGTTCCAGATCTCCGTTTCATCCTGTCCGAAAACCAGATCCCCCGTCGTGGAAACCCGAGACGCAGACGCTCGGACAATTCCGTCCGGCTGATTGTCTACACCCGTGGTTGACGGGAAGACAAGCTGATCCGAGTTATTCAGAATCTCACGCGCGTTGTACGTGTCCGGTTCTAACCCGAAGCCTCCCTGATCCAACACACCGTTGTCGTTCGCATCAATAAAAACGACAACACCCGGAATGCGTAGGTCGCCGTCGTCACGCTGCAGGTTTTCGTTCACGTCTTCGTAAACGAACCCCGACAACGCCGTAAGTACACGGCGTTCCTCGAGCGTCTCTACCGTAGGTCGCAGATTCGTTCGGAGGGCAGTGCCGTAAGCAGAGGAAAGTCGTTTCGTGAAAGCGGAGTTTTGACGTCGATTCGGACGAGTCACGCTGGTTTCCTCTCGGTAGGATAGACATGCGTCAAAAGGCGCCAGGCTTTTTTGACAATCTCGCTAGCACCTCACTTCATGCTACTTGGCTACTCGTATGTGGCCAAGGAATTGAGAATAATTCGAATCATTCAGATTTGCCGGTGTTTTTTCTGCCTAAAGAACGCCGTTCTAGTGTGTTGCAATCAGCTATCAGCCGTCAAGCTGCCGTAACGTCAGTGGGTTCCGACGCTCCGAACACCACTTAATTGCGGTACAGCTATTTCTACGGCCGTTCTATACTCGATCCCGTATGGACGACAGGAGGTCGCCTGCGAACTCGTGATTTGCTGACTCTTGCAACAACCGGATTGCAATGACCGGACAAGGAAGTCCGAATTCTGGCTCTGCGCGATCGCGCCGTTTGATTCCCAAATCCCCATTTGGGTTTGCCGGTCTGTGCTGCGCACTCATGACGTTACTCGTGAGTATTAGTGGGCAAGTTGCAAGTGCTCAGACAGGCCAAGAAGTTGACTTGAATCTAAGGCTTCGTTGGACGGGTCCCAACGCCCAAACCTGGATCGGGAAAGTCTATCTCACGGAAGGCCATCTGTCGGACTTGCGACTTCTGGAAGACGAACCAGAGGAACCCGGCTCATACGTGCTTCCCAGTCAGCCCGACAACTCACAATGGCCCGCAATGGGAATTGCAGCGAAGCAAGTCTACGTTGCCCCAAGATCGCCCAGCAAACGATCTGGTTTCGACATCCGAGTTCGCTCGACGTTGGACGCCGATCTAACCATCGTCCTAACGCCCAATGGGGATGACTCCCCCACCGTGGTCACGATTCCCCTACGCGACGTGCTTTTTCGAGTCCACCAATCGGAATTACCTCATGGCTACCAACTGCGTGTTGAGCGTGTTCCAGGCGACGGAGTCCGCATTGAAACGCAACGCGATTCGATGGTGTTTCATGCTGGCGAGACAATGCTGCTTCGTGCGTACCCGTATGAAGTGAATGCTCGAGCGGGATCCACGTTGCGCGCGCGATACCGCATCCGCAAAGCCGACTCAGCTCACTTCTTCAAAAGCATCATCGATGACGACGACGGATGGTCTCACGAGGCGAAACTGCAGCTAGACGAGACAGGTCGCGCCGGCTCCGTGCCCATCGTCAACGTACCCATTCCGTCGGCCGAGGGCGTCTACAATCTTTCCATCGACTTTGCGCAACCGCTGCCCAAAGGAAGTGTAGCCAAGCGAGTCATACAATTCATCGTGGTTGGCCAGTCGGCGTTGACAACCGGCGGACCTTCGACGCTCGTTTCTCGATTCAATCCGGCTGAACCGAAATGGGACGAGCAGCTTCGACAATGGACTCGAACCACGCGAGGACCTTGGGGCAGCCGCAATCCAAGCGTGTGGAAACATGCCAGCTCACGCTGGACGCGTATCAATGGCCGAGATTGGATGGCGTACTCGCTGCATGTCCGTCGACCGGGTATTCCTCACATTGTGGACATCGAGTTTCCTCCTGGCTTGGCACAGGATATAAGCGTCAGTGTCTTGGAACCGTCGTTGACTCGAAGCAACCTAGCACACGGTATTCACTCTGGACTCGCCATCGGTGATCCAGATATTCAGTTGACCGCGGACCAGAACAGCAAATCGCATCACCGATTGGTGTTTTGGCCCAAATCATCATCTCCGGTCCTGCTGGTTTCCAACCGATCCAAGAATACTCCAGCCGCCTTCGGCACCGTTCGACTAGAGGCATATCCACACGGCCTGCCCGCGGCCGAAATAGACGACACGCCCAATCCGATTCCGAGCATAGACAGTCTGGAAATTGCTCCGATTAGCGAAGCTGTCGCTGGTCTCTCTTCTTTGAGCAGCCAAACCTCGAATCCACGTCGGCAACGCATCGCCCACTTTAACGTCCAACAACTAAAGGCAATGTTTGCCCCCGCTACGGCATCGGAGCGAACGCGTCCGGTGGAAGACTGGCGTACCTTTGAAGTCGTGGCTGCAAGACTAGTAGCTTACCTGCGTTTCGCGGGTTACGACGGCATCGCGTTGGCATCCTGCAGCCAAGGAAGCACGCTCTATCCCAGTAAGCTGCTACAACCGACCCCGCAATATGATCGCGGAGCTGCATCGCGGCACGCTCTCGACCCTAATCGTAAAGACCTGCTGGAGTACTTCTTTCGCATTTTCGACCGCGAGGGCCTTTCGCTGATTCCAATCATCGAATTCGCCACGCCGCTGCCCGAGCTCGAACGTCAACTACTCCCGGAGGAGACACGTACTGGCATAGAAATGGTGCGTCTGATCCACGACGAACAGATGAATACGATTGGTCGGCAGCACGGTGAGTCGCTCAAGAAAAAACACGCCGCACCGTACTACAATCCGCTCGACGACCGCGTCCAAGATGCAATGGAAGCCGTGCTGCAGGAACTGTCGACGCGGTATCGTCACCACACTTCCTTTGGTGGTGTTCGCGTGAATTGTGTGGGCCGCGGATACTCGCATCTCCCTGGGATCCGATGGGGCTTTGACGAGTCCACCGTGAAGTCATTTCACACATGGCTTCTGACAGAGAAGCCAAAGTTACAAATCACTACTGGCGGCGTCGAACAAACTACCAAGCTATTGCTTGAGCAAATCTCTGGCAGTGAAACAGATCCGAGTTATCAATCGCAGTTGCTGGACGCTTGGCTCGAATGGCGATCGCAGCGTCTTACAGCATTGTATTCGAAGCTTGCACAAGTCTTAGCGGCTAACGGCGGACGGTTGGATGTGTCAATTCAAACGGATCCGCTTGGCTTAGAGC
>CAYQMZ010000036.1:14098-20616 GCA_964418725.1 uncultured Pirellulaceae bacterium | reverse complement strand
TATGTCGGCCCAAACGACGAACTGATGGCTTGCGTAGCCCGGAGAGTCCAGCAAGTGGTCAATCAGTCTGGCCCGCTTGTGTTTGTCTTTAGAATTTAAGAATCGTTGCGTCTCTTCCAAAGTTGGAATGCGTCCAACGATGTCCAAGTGAATGCGACGCACGAATCCTTCGTCGTCGACCAGACGGTTTGCCTTGATCGAATGCTCATCCAACTGCTGCCCCACGAGCTTATCGATCCCCTGACTCAATTTGCGGATCTGTTTTCTTGAAACATGGTCGACCGACTGGTCAACTCTTGCATCACCATTGGGAGCTGACTCAACAGGTGAGACTTTGCGTCCTAGGGCTTCGATGCCGACGAGGTGACTCGCAGCAACGATCGCGAGAATCAAAAGAAGAGTTCGACGCATAATTGGCCCCTGCGGTTTCGAACAACGATCGCGGATATCCCTAGAGACTAAAACGGCTCTGCCTCGCGAACGTCTACTGCCAAATCAATCGTGACGATAATCGGTTCGGACTGTAGTAGTGTGTCGTAAGAGCCGTTATCGCGAAACGAGATTGTTTGCGAATAGTACTCAGAATTGTTTGGAAAGTGCACGTTTTTGACCCGCCAGGCTGCTCATGCGTCTTCCGTGTCGTCAGAATGAGACGCGATTACTGTGGCGTGGCCTTCGCTTGGCTGCGATACCAAGCTCGAATTTTTTGAAAGCCGGGGGGCTGCATCTGCTCTAATTCACGGTACTCCGCCGCGGCTTGCTTCAAATTGTTCAATGCTAAGTGACTGCGCAGCAGTAGGTGCCGAAGTCCAATGCTGGTCGGGAACCTAGCCTTACCATCAGTGGCAAGACGTTGGCACTGTTTCCAAAGGCCACTCTCCGCATAGGCTTCGCCTAACTTATACCAGTACTTGGACATCCAAGGATTGACTGTGAGTGCGCGTCGCCAGAAAGATGTCGCGAAATTGTGATTGCCGGTACCGCTGTAGGTATCGCCCACGATGGCAAGTGTTTGTTCGCGGTTCGGTTCAATCTTCAACACTTGCTGGCAAACTCGCATTGCCTTGTCAAACTCGTTGCCGGCCAAATAGAGTTCTGCCAACGCCTCCAATGCTTCAATGTCGTCTGGACTTTGGGTTGTGGCAATCTCGAGAGCTTCCTGGGCGACGTTCAGCTGGGACGTCGAGAACAAGTCAGGGTCCTTGGTGCCAATGCGGACGAGTGCGATCGCTTTGTCTCGCGGGGTTGGTTTGGCCAAAGCATTGGAGGGAAAAGCTTCGACTATCGAAGGGCCAACATTGGATTCGCCAGCAGTCGCGGCGATCAAACGCGGCACCGTATGGTCCGTTACCGCCGCGTGCCGGATCTCCGTTGGTCGCGCCGGCATGTGGCAGTCGATGCAGTTGTCTTCGTTGGCATCACGGTTTGCCATCGTTTCACTGCAAGGCTGAGTGGAGTGGCAATCTAAGCACCGATTGCGATAGTAGGTGAGTCGTTCGTCGGGTTCGGGCAATCGATGGGGATCATGACATGAAGTGCAACCGAGTTCTCCATTACTTGCCACGAAGCAGCGGCTGACGTGCATTTGCTCGACATGTCCTACGAACTCGCGGTCAGCGTTCGCTTCGTTCGACTCGTTGAGTGTGAAGATCGTGTAGGCTGACTCAAGCGGTTGACCCGGGCGAAAGTCGTACAGCGAGCGGCCTCGTTTGGTCACGCGGGCCGCTCCAGAGAGGTGACATTGCTGGCAAACTGCTTCGCGCAGATACGGGTCAAGCTTGGCTGGATTGACAATTGAATCGTTCGTATCAGTGGGAACCCCCGCGGTCTGCTTATGGAATTCGATATGTTGCTTTCCTGGGCCGTGGCAGCGTTCGCAACCAATTGCGTGCGACTTGATCGCCGGCGAGTGGTAGGCATTCAACGTGTTGGGAACTGCGTTCGTTAGATCCGTATGGCAGTAAAGGCAAGCTTCAAAGACCGGTCGGTTGAACTGCGAGTTGTTCTTTTCGTATCCCGGCGATAGATCCCAGATCTGTTTGTCCGGATACCAAGTGATTGGCGACATCAGCAGATGACTATCCGCCTCGACCACGTACGATTGTCCGTGATTCCCGGAGCCGATTTGATGCCGAGCAACGAATTCTACGGGCGCGACTTCTGATCCGTCGGCTGCAATTTTTGTTTGCCGATGGATCCAGTTGCCAGTCTCTTGCCGAACTGTGTAGCGATAGCCATCGGCTACAAAATTGGCTTTGCCCAAAGCAGGCATCGGTATGGATGCGTCGAGCAATCGTGCTGAACGACCCATCGAGTGACGTGAGTAGTCACTGGCGATTTCCGCATGACACTCCGAACACTGGTCGCTACCAACATAGCCCTCATGTTGATTGTCGATCGATGCCACGGTCGCCGGTTCGACGTTGGTGACAGTCTGCGTTGATGATTTTTGCGAGTTGCTTGGAGCCTTACCACAGCCGGGCAAGAAGAATGCAAGCAATGAAATGGCAGACAGAAATGTGTGGTGCCAACGTGTTGAAGTGGCGACAGCGGTCTTACCTAGAGCAGGCACCACGAACATCGCGGCCGCGGTATGGGAATCCGCTGTAGATGACACACTGTTCTCGCAGCATCGTCGCTTCGGCGTGAGCCTCATTTCCGCTCACGCCAACTTACATTCGACATCGAAGCCAAGGCCAGTTGTAGTGCGTGCGTTCCATCCTTCGCATGTCCCTGCGCAGCCAATGCGACGTACAGTTGATGCGCCAACGCAAGGCCTGGCAACGACAAATTCATGCGTTTCGCTTCAGCCAAGGCGATTCCCATGTCTTTGATGAAGTGCTCGACAAAGAATCCTGGATCGAAGTTGTTGTCGATAATTCGCGGTCCCAGATTCGAAAGTGACCAACTACCTGCTGCTCCAGAGGCAACCGATTCCATTACGGTATTGAGGTTCAGCCCTGCACGGTGGGCGTACAGTAATGCTTCGCAAACGCCGATCATGTTGGTGGCGATCAGCGTCTGGTTCACCATCTTTGTATGCTGTCCTGCGCCGGGACCGCCTTGGTGAACGATTGTCTTGCCCATGATTTCAAACAACGGCATGACGGTTTGAACGGCTTGGTCGTGGCCACCAACCATGATCGATAGGCGCGCTTCCTTGGCACCGACATCACCGCCGGATACTGGAGCGTCGATGCTACTAGCTCCTTTCGCTTCGGCGGCTGAAGCGATTTCCACGGCCAACGAGGGCTCGCTGGTCGTCATGTCGACGGCGATGTTCCCGGCGGACAATCCCGCCACGACTCCTTCATCGCCCAACATGACTTCTCGGACATCGTGAGGAAAACCAACGATCGCGAAGATGACATCACTGGCTTGGGCGACTTCTCGTGGACTTGAAGCCCACTGGGCTCCCTTCTGAATCAAGTCGTTGGCTTTGGATTGCGTCCTCGTATATACCGTGGTCGCATAGCCCGCATCCATCAGGTGCCCGCACATGCTGGCGCCCATGACGCCCGTACCGATCCAACCAATCTTCGTCGTTTGTGGATTGACTGCGGACAAGTGATGCTCCCCGCCAAAAAAGTGCTAGTCGAAGTCGGGCCGCTTTAGAATCTCTGCGGCGATAAAGACTTCGCGGATTGAATCTGGATTGCCAAGCATTTCACGGATGCGGTTGGCGACGGCCATGCGTTTAATATCTCCTGCGGACTCCACCGCATCCGTTCCCTCGGCAATCGAAGTGTTCACTTCATCAACATTTTCGAGGTGACCAACATCATGATCAAATACCTCTTCCAGATGATGTTCGATGCGTTCGTCGGCTTCCTCAATCGTTTCGGCGAGGTGTGCGTCACGAGTCGAGATGGAGTCTTGGCCGATATGCTCGCGGACGTGTTGCGAAACACCCTTACCGAAACCCTTGCCTGGAACAATGTCTTGTTCGACGGGGGCGGCTTCTATAACACGCGGTTGATAGGGAGGACGACCTTGCGGTCCTGTCGCCGGCGGTTGTCGCACTTTGGTCGCGGTCTGGACCGGGCTGGGCTGAGCCTGCCCACCGCGTGCCTGACGCAAGAAGTCTTCAATCTCCATTTCGATTGACTTTGGCCCAGCTCCGCCGCGCGCTTGAGGTTGTTGCGGTGGCATCCCCATACCTGGTTGGCCAAAACCCGGCTTTCGCTTGGGTGGTCCCTTCTTGCCGCCATTCATCTTCCCGACGGCCGACACCACCATGATGATGACCCAGATAATAATGCCGATTAGTCCGCCGATGTCAGCGAACAGCGGTTGAACGGCGAGTGAGAGTAGAGCGTTCAATGCACTTCTTCGTTGGAGGACCGTGGCTTACGATCGTTTGCCCGAAATGGCCGTTCGCATATCGGTATCTGCCTGGACGTTCTTCAGCTTGTAGTAGTCCAAGATTCCTAATCGTCCGCTGCGGAACGATTCCGCCATTGCTTTTGGTACTTGGGCTTCCGCGTCTAATAGTTTAGCCCGGCTCTCTTCGATCTCGGCAGACTTTTCCTGCTCTACCGCAATCGCCATCGCTCGGCGTCCTTCCGCCTTCGCTCGAAAGACACGAGTGTCCGCCTCGGCGCGATCCGCCTGCAGGCGAGCACCGATGTTGTCCCCGACATCGATGTCGGCAATATCGATCGACACGATTTCAAACGCGGTGTTTGCGTCCAGGCGACGCCCCAAGACAGCTTTCGAAATCACATCTGGATTTTCCAAAACATGTTTGTGACTTTCCGCAGAACCAATCGCACTGACGATCCCTTCACCGACACGCGCGATGATCGTTTCTTCGGTAGCTCCACCGATCAGACGCTGCAGGTTTGCACGAACAGTCACTCGAGCTTTGACCTTCAACTGGACACCGTCTTTGGCGACCGCGTCTAGTGTTGGACGTTTTCCGCCCTTGGCGGGTACGTCGATTACTTTTGGGTAAACGCTGGTCTGTACCGCTTCTAGAACATCGCGTCCCGCGAGATCGATTGCCGTCGCATCTTGGAAGGTCAGATTAATCGTCTTTGCCTTCCTGGCGGCAATCATCGCACGGATGACCAGCTGCACGTTGCCACCGGCCAAGTAATGGGCCTCCAAAGCCTTACTGGTGATTCCCGTCGATGCTTCGTCAAGTCCAGCCTGAACGGCCATAATCTTGCTACGCGTGATGATCGACGGATTCACCTTCCGGAACGTCATTCCCAAAAGGTCAAAAAGCGTGATGCGGGCGTTGGTTGTCTTCGCCTGAATCCAAAGCCGAAAGTATCGCAGGAACACAAAGAAGAGGATCAGAAAGACGATAAATGCCACGAGGGCGAGAAAGATCCCAACAATTCGGAAAGCATCGCCTTGAGCCAGCAGCATGGTAAAAATCCCTTCTTTATATGTCTGAGCATTGGCCGTGTTATCCCACACCCCACAGGTTGTCAACCCGATCGATCGTCCGCTCAGCCAAACGTTGCGGAAAGAGCCGGTCTGAATCGACCAAATGACATCGAATCATTGTCACTCATCGAACGGATCGGGCACAACTTCATCCATGGGAGCCGAAGTTGGATTGTCGCCAAGTTCGTTGGCTCTTTGGGCACGAAGTGCGGTTTCCTGGTCGATTGCCCGCACAATCAGGTTGGTTCCATTTCGCACCGACTGGACTTCGACCCAAGTACCTTCTTCAACCGTTTCCGTAGCAGATGCATCGAATCGCTTGCCGTCGATCTCTACATAGCCACTGGGAAGCATCAGCGACAAAGCCTGTCCGACGCGACCAACCATGCTGTGCAGTTCAGATCGATCGGGGAGCAACTCTTCTGGAGGCGGCGGTTCGACCAAGATTTTTTTGCCGATGCTGGTCTTGGGCCACTGGCGAACCAGTGCTTGGATCAGGTACGCCACTGCGACTAGCGTGGCGGCCATAAACAGCGTTCCGACGCTTAGCCCACCAAACCAGAACGCTGAGATGATGGCTGCGATGAGTGCAACGGCCGCAAGAGTGCCAAGCACACCGGCGGAGGGGATAAAAGCTTCTAATGCAATCAGCAGAAAGCCAAGGCACGCCAACGCAACAGGCATGATGAAGTTGTTCAGATTCATTGCGCGTCCTTGATCACAATTTCATCGAGAGAACTGAACCTAGTCTTCTATCATCGCTGATTTTAGTCGACTCAACGCTCGCAGCAGAGTTTGCATATCCGGAGGTCGGTTTTCCGGTTTTGGCGCGATGCACTGGTGAATGATTCGAGCCAACTCTGGATTGATTTTCGGTTGGGCTGTCGTGAGTGGGATCGGCTCCTTCGAGTCATGTAGCAGTGCGACCTTGCCGGTCATATCCGAACTGGGCCAAGGCAATTCGAACGCACACAGCTGATATATCGTTACGCCCAGCGAGAATATGTCGACTCGCTGATCGGTCGCGCGACGCCGAGCGATTTCCGGCGACATGTATTGCGGTGTTCCCGTGCGGTTTCCCGGTTGGTTGAAGTCCGGTGTGTTGGGCAGCGTTAGAC
>CAYQMZ010000036.1:0-14088 GCA_964418725.1 uncultured Pirellulaceae bacterium | reverse complement strand
GCTTGAGGCTCTTGCCGTCCGGGGAACAAATGAAGTTTCTCGGACAGACATCGCGATGCACAAAGCCAGCTTCGTGAACAACAGATAGTGCCTCCGCCATTTGCCGGATTAGCGTCAGGCGATTTCCCTCAAGCAGCGGATCCTTGGCAATGATCATCGAGTTTAGGCCCTTGCCTTCGATGAACTCCATTAGCACGTAGGGATGTCCTTCTGAGGTTCGCCCGTACCCGTAAGTTTCGACGATCCGAGGATGGTCAAACTGAATTGCGATTTCGCCTTCGGAGGGTTTGTCGAGTCCCGTGAAGCGATTTTCGAAGTACTGCGTCTTCTCATCGTCCAGAATCTTCAGTCCAACGATCTCGTCCGTCTTGCGATCACGAGCCATCCGGAATTGTGACATCGTTCCAGAGACACTGCGGCGGAGCATCTCATATCGCTCGTCGACGTCCAGTTTGCCACTGCTAGAACTGCTGCGGCCTCCTGAACCCAAGAGTTTGCCAAGAAATCCCATGAATACCTATGCTCGCTTCTCACATTCGCCGACGCCGAACTAGTCATTCTGCGCATCTCGTCAGCTCCCGATGTAGCTGACGCTTTGCAGTTTGTCGCCGTCTGCGAATTCTCGTTTCTGCCCCAGGCATCGTTCCTGTCGTTACGAAATCGCGACGTGCAGGAACAGAAGCCTAGTTCTAGATTAGAAACGAGCCCCAGAACGGGCAAGCTAGAAGTGACGTGAGTCCGTTCTTTCCGGGACAAACCGGGCTACAAAGTCAAGAAACTTGTCGACACGTCGCACTAACGAAGGTCGCAAGAGTTTTTAGTAGTGCGGATTATTTCAATTCCGGAACGGCTGATGAATGTGGCGATGTCTAGGAGGCCACCTGAGCGAGGACATATGGTCCCTTGGGAATCACGGCGATTGTTGCCTGCGGGCCGTACTCTTGAAGGGAATCGCGAACCGCCGATTCCACGGACTCGGCACTTTCTACAAACAGCCGGTCAATAGTCTCGCGCGATAGCCCATCCGTAACGTATTTTACTTTCGCCTTCCGCCGCACCTTTGCCAGCTCTTCCAGCTGCCACTGGTCCATTACAAAGTAGTCTTTGCCAAGGATGCGTTCGACGAACACGTCTAAGCTTGGGTTGTCTTCGAACAGGCTTTCGAATTCGGGACTGCCGATGCCTTCGGTCATGCTGGCAACCATGATGATGGTGCCACCTTCTTTAACGATTGGGAGCGCGCCGGTCAAACCTTTCACGGACTGATAGAAAGTCGTGTCCAGCGGATATCCAGCTCCACTTGTTACTACGATATCCACAGGCTTGTCGACCGTGTCGCTCACAACGCTTCGAACAAAGTCGACGCCTTCATGAAAAGCCGCCTCCATATCGCCCGTAACGAATTTCAACGGACGTCGCTTTGCATCGATGACTACGTTGGCAATGAAGTCACAGCCAACCTTGCGGCCGATCCAAGTGTTCTCAATGTGAACTGGGTTTCCTTCCAGGATTCCGCAGTCCGCCTTAGGGTGTTCTAGAAAGTCAGGGCCATGCCAGACTTTGATCGTTTCCAAAGCCGCGATGCCAGGACAGATCAGTTTTCGCCCACCAGAGAAGCCGGCCATCATATGGGGTTCGATCAGGCCGGTAGCAATCCTGAGATCAGCCTCGACGTATCTTGAGTCGATCCAGATGGGAACGCCCCTTGGGCTTTCACCAAGATACGTGTGCTCGTCGATGACTTTGCCATGATGATTCTCACAGCGGTAGTTATCTGCAATGAACTGGCCAACTAGCTCGACCAACTCGTCGCCCTCGTTGGGCCGATGCAATCCAGTCGCGACAAGGATTGTGATTTGATCGCGTGGGATACCGGACTGTTCGAGGGTCTCCAAGATAGGTCGCAACATCAGCTCGTTAGGGACGGGCCGTGTGATGTCGCAGATTAGAATGCAGGCACTTTTCCGCCCTTTGGCCAGCTCGGCCAAAGGGGGCGTCCCGTTTGGATTGCGCAGAGAGTGCAAGAAGGAAGAAGCCGGATCTTCCAGCGGTTTGGCATCTTTGTAAGCCAGCGAGCGAACGACATGTCGGTCTGGAAGTTCTACCTCCAAGCCTGTTTTGCCGTACTCCAGCCTTACGCGCATAACCCGCCCAGATTAGTCTTCGGCCTTTTTGACCTTCTTTTTCTTCTTCAGCGATACTTTTTGCACTCGAACTTTGGGCAGTCCGAAGATGCTGTCGCCTTCACGCCAACGCTCGGTCTCTTGCAGTCTTTCGAGTCGTTCGACGCGTGTCAGCACGTTACGGTTTTTGATCAAGCCACGCTGGATTTTCAGGCTCTTGTCGATCGTCATGGGAATCTCTTCCTATTTTCTCGATATGGTCTTCACCAACGGTAATTGGTAGTCCCGCATTATAACGATTCGCAAGAAGTGCGACAACGAGCAGAAAAACGCTCTCGACCAAAAAGTACCCAGCTTGAAGCTGCCACTTCCGGCCACTTGGAAAAGACTCACTTCGAGCGGCCGCCCGACACCAACAAGCCCCGGGCAATTCTGCCAATCAGTGGATTTCTTGCTAGTGCGAGGGCTAAATGACTTCGATATCGCCAACGGAATCGGCGTCATTTGCTGGAGGATCACCCACGTCCGATGGCAGCTCTTCGAGCTTATCTAGCTCGTCCAGCAAGCGATTCCGGAACTCAGATTCGTTCAATGAGCCATCTTCAGAGTCCGTCGAATCCACGCCACTGCCGACTTCGTTGTCCGAATTCAAGCGTTCATCTGGGGGAAGCGGCGTTTCTTCCGGGACTTGGCCAGGTAACGCGGCGGCAGGGTCCAGGATGGAACCGACGCGTCCATTGACTCGATCCTGTCGATCTCGCATGCCACCAAACGCGTGGAAGTCACAGTCGTAAGTGCTCTGACACATCGATCCGCAGCCGAAATTCATCAGGCACAGAAGAGTGACGAACAGAATCTTGATAGCAACTTGCATGACTTACTCCGCGTGCAACCAGTCCAACGCTAGATCGGAAATCGGCAAGAAATGACGCGAAGTTGAAACAACTCTTCGGATTACTTCAGTCAGGCAGTTTGGGATATCGCTAGCCCCGCTAGTACGCCTTCCGTTACGCCGAAGTCTCCGTGGTCGCAGGCTTCTCAAAAACCTGCAGGCGTCGAACCATCCATAGCGAGGTGAAGATGGAGCCAGCGCCGCCAATCATCAATACCCATGTGAAGCCTACCAAGACATCCATGTGGTTTGAGTCACTGAAGAGCGTCTTGACCATCATGAACAGAATCGCGGCCACGTAACCAATGGAATCAAACACCATCATTGCGTACGACGCATTCCCTGGCGCTCGAGTGTACGCCACCAGCCTTTCAAACACGATGCAGTGAAACGCGATGTACGTCAGGTACGCCCCGAGTCCGGCGAGTACCATCCACCAGTAGCCGCCCAGCAGATCCAGCTTCATCATGAACGTGACCAGGCCGCAGAAGATTAAGCCTAACGCCATTACCCAATGGCAAACTACCAGAGCCAAACGACTCTGCTTGATGAGAACAAAGATCGAAAGGATTGCGATCACACCAAAGGCCACGTAGCGTTCTGAGGTTGAAAAGGCAGTGGACTCGTTGATGCCAAGCGTCTGAAAAATCTCTGCCTGAAATGTGTCGCGAAAGTCACGGTACGCTGTCAACAAAAAGTAGGCGACGGCCAGCGGCACAAGCAGCAACCAGTGGTGACGAATGAAAAGCCATCGCTCATCACTGTTCATGCTCCTCCGGGAACTGCGCGCAATCTGGTCTTCCTTGTTGGGTTGCGGCAAAGCGAACAGTACGATGCTGGCCACCAGTAGGAACGGGAAATAGAGGAGCCCTGTCAGGAAAGGCATCCAAGCTTCGTTGTCACCGAACCGAGAGGTGAAGAACTCTGTTTCGATCAACCATTGTCCCGTCGATTTGACGTCGCCGCTGGCAATGATGAACGATACACACAGGCCAGCGATCAGCATCTCGGTAAGTTCCCGTCCTTCCAAAGGACGCATGACGAACCCCCAAACCATTCCCAAGGAGAGACCGTTTAGGAACATCGCTGCAAATTTGAACTCACCCGCGAAAGGCAGTAGCAACAGCGAAGCCAGTGAGGCAACAATGCAGCCCACCAACGCCGGCCAAATGCGGCGGTATCCCAGCGACGAACAGATCCAAGTGCCAATTAGCTTTGCCGTGGCGTAGCCAAGAATCTGGGAAACAGCGAGCGCCGTTTTCAAATCGATCTGTGTACCGAAAAAGCTTCCTTGCCAGGTAACCGCGGCAAAGGGTTTTCGGCATGCATACATGCAGTAGTAGACAACGAAAGCGGCGAACATCGCGAGAAGTGGTTGCCAACTGCGTTTGAACCAATCGATGGTCCGAGATACTAAGGTGTCCACTGAGCGGTTCGCCTTACGAGGATCGTCCGTTAGAGTGATTTGCTGATTATCGGGTCGGCTGCGAATTCGTACTACCCACTAACTGTGCATTCTGTCCTTGAGCGGTCTGCTGATCATGTGCCTCGAAAGTGAAGATGCGATGAATCCCATTCTTGCCAAGACCGCCACCTTCCAGCAGGGAGATACGTTTCGCCTGCAAGACGTTTCTGTCGTCGGAACGGAAAAAGACGATGCAATCGTTCAGATCGAACTGTGTACGATCTGCGGTTCAGACTTGCACACGATTGAAGGACGTCGCACGCTGCACGGCGATGCTGTCCTGGGACACGAGATCATCGGTCGTGTTGTGTGGTTGCCCGAACGACCGGTCTACTGCGCGGATGAATCGCAACTCCAGGTTGGAGATCGCATCACTTGGAGTATCCATGCTTCCTGCGGCCAGTGTTTCTACTGCCAAAACGATCTTTCGCAGAAGTGCGAACAGCTATTTAAGTATGGTCACCAAGCAATCTCCGCATCGCATCCGTGTACCGGTGGCTTCGCGACGCATTGCCAGATTCGTACTGGTACGTCCATCGTACGATTGCCTGAGGATCTCGATGCAAGAATCATCGCGCCTGCCAACTGCGCGACGGCAACAGTTGTCGCAGCGTTTCGAAAAGCTGGCGACTGCAATTCGCGACATGTGCTTGTTCTCGGCGCAGGAATGTTGGGGCTAACGGCTGTTGCCTACGCCCACGCCAATGGCGCAGCTTCGGTTGCCATGATCGACCCAAACGAAGAACGGGCAAACCGAGCCTTGGACTTCGGCGCAACGGCGGTATGTACTGACTTGGCCACCGCGAATCGAAAAACTATTGAACTGACTGAGGGCCGCGGCGCCGACATGGCATTTGATTTCGCTGGGAAGCCGGATGCGGTGTTGTCCTCAATTCACTTCGTGCGAATCGGTGGCTGCGCCGTGTTGTGTGGATCAGTGTTTCCCACCGAGTCCATTTCGCTCAGTCCCGAGATGGTTGTGCGCCGAATGCTTACGATTCGCGGTGTCCACAACTATGCCGCGCAAGATTTGGTGAAGGCCGTCAGCTTTCTCAGCACCAAAGGCGCGTCGTATCCGTTCATCAGTCTCGTTTCCGAACCTTTCGCACTGGATGAAATTCAAACGGCGGTTCAGGCAGCATCTGCTGGGAAGAGCGTTCGAGTCGCAATTGCTCCGATGCCGTCGGGGTAATCCTCAGCGACCATCTTGCTGTTAAGTCGTGTGGGTTGTGCCTGATGTGAATTGAGGAAATGGGTTTGCGACGAAATCACTAACGCAATCTGCGCCGCTCGTGGCTGTGGAGGTACGGGCCTTTGGTACAAGAGGCCTAATGAAGTTGGTTCGATCGGACGAATCGGAGCTCAAAGAAGATGCGATCAGATCAGTACGTGTCGCAAACTCAAATCGCAGAACTGCTCGTCAGAGAAACGAGTCTGACGCACCAATTGGCAAGACGTCTTGTGTACCTGGTACGCGGAACCCGTGCACCTTATCGGCAGATACTCGCGGAGTTGGCCCACAAGTCTTCGGAAGTGGATGAAGCGTTGTACATTTTGGATCGCGAAGGTGTGGAGTGATGCGACTCATCCTTCGCTGACGATTACGTTTCTGCACCTAGCCGCTAGGCTTGGTTGCCCGCGATGAGTCGCGTTCGATTTCTCTAGGCGAATCATTTGGTTGAGCGGGCCTATTGGCTTAAAGTATGCTAGGCCGGCTTGAGTTTCCGAATGGGGCGTCTGGGGTGATCATGTTTCGAACCGATCCTGGGCGTTGTTGTACGCTCGTTATTCTGACGACGTTTCTGAGTTCATTCCTCTTCGCTGACGCGCCGTACCAAGGCGTTGCGTTGGATACATCCAGCCCGTTCACTGCCTCGCAGCTTGATGAATCGCTGCTAGATGCACGACAAGTTGGAGCCAACGTAGTTGCCGTCGACGTGAACTGGTCCCAAGTGAATCTTGCGGCCCCACCAGACATCTCTGATATCAGCCAGCGTCTCTTAGAAGTTGCGCCTCAGATCGACGCAATTCGCAACCGTGGCCTGGATGTCTTCCTGCGTTCCAATGTCACGGTGCAGACGGGTGAGTTCCCTGGGCGAATCAGTCCCAGCTCTAGTTCCGCGTGGTTTCAAAACTATGGTCGCATCATGGACTCGGTTGCAGAATTCGCCGACACGCGCGGAGTTAGCATGCTCAGCGTTGGTTCGAATTTGAGCGGACTGCAGGCCGAAAGCCTTAGTGTCGAGTGGTCCACCCTGATCGATAGGGTTCGCCAACGGTTTGATGGAGCGATCACGTACGCGGCCGACGCTCGTGACGACGTCGAATTGGAGGGCAACTTTCGGGACGTTCCATGGTGGGGTGACTTGGATGTCATCGGAATCAACGCCTACTTTCCGCTGACATTTGATTTCAACGGGATTCCAGAGGCGCTGAACTCGGGCGCTCAGGATTGGGCGGATGATCTGGAAAGTTGGCGAAACGGTGAGCAACTAGAACAGCCCATCGTCTTCACTGACGTTGGTTATCGTTCCGTGGATGGCGGAGCAGTCTTTCCACTGGAACGTGCGGGTTCCCGAGTTGATCTCGAAGAACAGTCGCTCGCTTACGACGCTGTCTTGTCTGCGTTCAGTGAACGAGACTGGTGGGCCGGAGGCTTTGCAGCAGGGTGGTCTGCGGACGCTCAAGCAGGAGGCGCAGGAGACACGGGATTCACTCCACAAAACAAGCCGGCGGAAGAAGTGTTGGCGAACTACTACGGCGGACGGGCCACGTACCGATTGCATCCTTCGCTGTTAGAGTCCTGGGAATCGGGTTTGAATGGCTGGACTCTGCCGAACTCGGGGTCCACGACAGGACTAACCATCGATGATGCACTGGGTAGCACGGACGGGGAACGCAGCCTTTCGGTCTTGGCTGGAGACGGCGTCAATGCTGCGAAGCTTTGGACGCTTGATGGGAGTGAGGCCTACACGCTGTTGCAAACGGCGCTCGCTCAGCCAAACAACTATCGATTGCGATTGGATGTGTCGGCAGATCCAGAGTCGGTCTCTTCAACTTCATTGAGGTTATCGCTGCAGGATGATTCCGATCAGCCGAATGTTGTCACATTGCCCGTTCAATTCGGGGCACGTGGAGACCAGTTGACCGATACCGTTGAGATCTCGCTGGAAGAATTCAGTACGCTCAACCCCAACTCCATCTACTACGAACTGCACCTGGGGTCGACAGATTCTTCTGCTGGACGGTTGCTGCTCGACAACTTGCGATTGAGCTCGAACGTGCCAGGGGACGTAACGAACGATACGATTGTCGACTGCGACGACATCGATGCAGTGAGCAACGCTGTGCGGCATGGCTGGACGGATGCTCAATTCGACATCAATGGCGATGGGACCGTGGATCTAGTAGACCGTCAAGCTTGGATGCAGTTGGTGCAAGTTCCCGGCGCTGATGCCGTTGGTGTCTTGGAAGGTGACTTCGATCTAAACGGCGTTGTGGAATTTGCTGACTTTCTGGTGCTGTCTGGAAATTTTGGGCACCCTGGTAACTGGTGCGAAGGTGATGCCACCGGAGATCGCGAAGTTAGTTTCGCCGACTTCCTGGCGTTGTCGACGAACTTCGGTCAATCCGCGACGGACGTGGCCACGGTTCCCGAGCCAGCGATGGCGTTTTACATCCCTATTCTCTTTTTGATGGGATTTCGATATTCACAGCGGCGGACTGGCTGACACTGCTCACAACCAGCCACCGAAAGCAACTGATGGACGACGAACTTTCCGCGTTGGTGCCTCAAGAACCGCCTCCAACCTTTTCGCGATCGCAGATCCGACGCGTTGATCACGTGGCGATTCACGAGTGGGGCGTGCCTGGCCTCGTATTGATGGAGAATGCTGGACGCGGTGTCGCGGATGTAATGTGCGAAGCGGGAATTGAGGGCCGAGTTGTCATTGCCTGTGCAAAGGGGAACAACGGCGGCGACGGTTTCGTCCTTGCGCGGCACCTGCATCTGCGCGGTTTCGAAGCTGAGATTCTGCTGTGCTGTGCACCGTCGGAATTGTCCGGCGACGCCAAGGCAATGTACGACTTTTTGAAGCGGTGTTCGATTCCCGTCAAGCGACTCGATGAAGTGACGGATCTTTTGGCCCACTTCCGATCCGCCGATTGGCTGGTGGACGCGCTGCTTGGAACAGGCGCGCAAGGTGCACCGCGACCTCCCTTGGATACCGTCATCAATGCTATGAACCAATCAGAAGCGATTCGGCTGGCGATTGATGTTCCCAGCGGCCTAGACTGTGACACGGGCGAAGCACAGCCCACCACGTTTCGAGCGAATCAAACCTGTACGTTCGTAGGACTTAAGCACGGATTCACTGACACCAAGGCACTGGCCTACTTGGGAGAGATTCACTGTTTGGACATTGGAATTCCATGGAATGCCGTCGAAGAGATTATGCGGCAATCGCATCCAGGAGCATGAGAAACGGCGGGCTTACGAAGCGGGGCCAACTTGCCACTTCGTCGTTAGTCGTCTTTGTCTGCTTTCTTAGACTCCGACTTCTTTTCCGCCTTTTTCCCGTCAGATTTCTTCGATTCTGTCTTCTTCGGCTCAGGCTTTTCTTCGTCGGTTGGATCCAGTTCCTTCCAAGTCATAGCTCGCCGGCCGCCGGCTCCAGGCTCGATTCGCAGAACGACTTCACCATTTTGAAAGATGCGGACAGAGCCGTTCGATTCGCTGACAACTACGGCGACCGTTTTCGTCTTTTTCGAGATGGCAGCGCCGGCCCAGTGACGCGTTCCCAAGCCTTTCGAAAGCGTGATGCTGCCGGTCGCACCGGTTTCTAACAGTTGGCACGCGGCGACAACGGTACCTGCGGAGGAAATAATGAATGCACCGTCTAGTTGCGCAATCTCGCGTACCGCCTCGCGGACGTTCGAGTCACGTAGGTTACGTTCCGCTTGCTTGTAGCCCTTCACCGGGTCGAACCCAATCGGGCGAGCGTTCTCCAGGACTTTGCGGTGATCACCGACGGCCATCAGCGTACCCACCGGTTTGCCCTCTCGGCCTTCGCGTCCGATTTGTACCGCGAGGTCGACCACTAGCTTGAGGGTCTCCAGCGGAACCTGGGTCTCAAGCTTTCGAAGGTCGCGAGCGGTAAGCTTGCCTAGTCGCTCGTCCAGTCGGAAGAAGCTAATCGAGTCGATCGTGCCATCGCGTTCGTCGAACGCACTGTAAATGGCCACGACGTCCGCTCCGGGAGCGAGCAAATTGTTGGCGATGCCATCCAGCAACGCCTGATTGAGCTTTTCGTAGACGGTTGCGGATGGAAGGTTGACTGTGATGGTGCCGAACTCGGCCTCTTCCGCGCCAGCCAACGTCTCTTCGTGATCCGCTGCTAGCACGACGTTGAGCTTTGATGTCTTCTTTTTGAGTGCCGCCCAATCGACGGGCTTCTCGAGCAGGATTAGCAGCACATCCGCTTCATCGGAGCGGTAGAGACTGGCCGCCAAGCTTAGGAACGTCAAGAACTGTTCGTCGTACTTCCTGGGACTCATGTTCGACGACGCTTCTTGCGAATGGTTTCCGATTTCCGCCTATCGCAGGCCTGAGTCGAGAGAAATTGGACTTCACTCTGCAAGCATTCAGCGAAAAAACACAACGACAACGTGGCGTCTTGAATGCAACTGCTAACCCAACGGCCGACGAATACTAAGTACTCTCATGCGTAAGAATCGTAAACATTCCGCACTAATTTCACAAGCGGAGCGTGAGCTTGTTCGTGTGCAGTTCTCGTTGCCAAAATGTTGCCGCTGCGTGTAATTCCGTGGTGGGGGAGCACCTGACAAACACTGGCAGTCATTCGAAACCGCGATCGCACGGAATCGAAACATTCGCTCAGTCGCAACTACCTAAGTTGCCGCCGTCGACGTCTGCATGACGGCGCTTTGTTGCGCGACGTCGTATGCAGGCGAAACTAGACGCAAGCCAATGCCACGAGCAACTAGCGCCGTCGGCACGCCAATCGCCAATGCCCCGAGGTGCAAAGAGCAAATGATGGGCAAGAAGGGGAACCCTTCAAAATACAGAGACACTGGGCTCAGTAGTGACGGGCCAAGAACGACCAGCGGAAACACGATGCCAGCAGTGATCGACTGCCGCATGAAGCCGTAGAGATGCAACAGGGCGTAAGCTAGACAGATCAGTACTACGCAACCGACGACCAACAGCAGGAGGGTAGCGGGTACCGATTCCAGGATTGGTGAGACGGATACCAATGGAAAGCACAGGACGATCGGTAGTCCAAGAAACTCCAGCAGGCTGAATTGCCGCGATTTGCCGGAAGTTGTCTGGTCGGTCACCCAGCTAAGGTGCCACCCAGTCCATCGACTCAGGGCGGACAATGCCAATTGCACAGCGGAGAAGATCACCAGCATGAACATCCAGCCGAACTCGTGCGCATCCCACTGTCTTCGCAAGACAAGCAACTCGGGCGCATTGCCGGTTACGTAAGCTTGGAAGAGCATTGATCCCGCGACGATCATCAGCAGCGCGTAGCAGGTACGGAGGAAGACATGGGTCTTAAACAAAGCGGCCCAGATCGCGAAGATGACGATCTGCGCAAAGAGCATTCCAACTGCGAATGAATCCACGCAGGCAATAGAAGGGGAAAACTTCGTAAGGCTTGCGAGGTGCCGTTCCTCGAAGGCCGCGAACGCCAGATTGCAGGCGAGAAATACCGCCGGGAAAAGTGCCGCTAGTCCCACTTCGCGGAGCAGCGGCACGGTGAGCGTTACTGGTAACTGTATCCGAACCATGGATACATTGTTGCGCACAGACCGCACGATTCAAAGCCAAAGGCGTCTGAGGCTGCACGGTCTATTCGCACGGATGCCCGTTAACGCATCATCTTGTCGATTTCGACGGGCATGGAGCCAAGTCGAGCAACCGGCATGGAGGTCGGCTGGGGTTCAAAAACGCGTTTGTGGTACAGCGCCAGTGCTCGCAAGGCATGGCCTCGTGGACCAACTTCCCAGTCGTGGTAGCGATGGCGAGTCATCAGATTGGTTAGAAATTCTACTGAACGCACGATACGCGGATCTGACAATTCGTTACGCGGCAACGAGTACACCATCCACTCGAGCAAGTGGCCGGTCGTCTGCAGTTGGCGATCTTTGTCTCCCCAATTGCTGCGTCGCTTGAACCAGTCACTGCTAAAGCTGCCATCGCGGTTCTGCATGGACATGGTGTAGCGTTGGTAGTCGCGTACGTATTGTCTGGCTCGCAGGTAGACGCCTTCGATCGGTTCGCCACGACGTTCTTTCGTTCGCAATGCGTAGGCGATTGACATGACTCGGTGCGTCCCACCGCAAGCGGCACCGTTTACGGGCTGCGCCAATTCGATCTCGAGCATGCGTGGAATGCTCCAAACCTCTCCCGTTTCGTTCTTCCACTTTGCATCAGAGTGCAAGTAGTGCGAAAGAGAGATCAGCTTAAACGTCAGCTCACGTTTGGCGTCGCAAGTGAACATTTCTGAGTTCACCATGTCTTCGACTTTGAATGTGTAGCCCTGCACGCGGACGGGATAGTCCCGACGCAAATTGATTTGGGCCAACATGGCGAGGAACTGAGCGGGATGTCCTTGAGATCCAGGGCCTTCGATACCTCGGATGTAGCCACGATCTAGGTACAACAGTCGGCGATTTGCACACGGATTGTTGGAACACATCCAGTTCACAGCATTCGTGCGTCGCCCCTTTTTGCTGTTGATCGCCACAGGGCCGTTTTGCCCATAGCCAAGAATCGAGTGCATGATGGACCAAGCACTATCGTCTCGGGTGTTCAGCGGTCGGTTGTAGTAGAACCGCAGCGTCTTCGCGATTCTTGGCTGCAGCGAAGCCATCTGACGGGTGATGACCACGTTCGGTTCCGGTGGAATCTGGTACTGGACTGGCGGTATCGACTTTACAGGCGTCGCTGGAGGTACACCGTCTGAGATTGGACTGCTAGGAGGCGATTGTGTCGCGGCCGTGGTTGGCTCGGGGCCGTCACTTGCGGTGATTGGCTTCGGAAGTCCAGGATCGACGCCCACGCTTCTTCGAACGCTTTTTGTTGTCGTATTGCTTGAAGCAACAGACGTTCTTCGGTTCCCGACGGGCGGCATCACATCAATGGAAACCGGATCAGGTACTGGCGTAATGTCATCAGTCGACCGCTTCAGATTCAGTCCCAGTTTTGGGTTGGACGCAGCCTTCGGCGCATCTTGCTGCTCGACATTGTTTTCACTTGGGGCCTCGCTGACCTTCGACTCAGTGGCTGAGCGCTCAGTGGCCGAGCGAAGTGGATTATCCTGTTCGGCGGTTTGTCTGCCGTCCGCCCCCATCTCAACCGCGTGATCGATCGTTAGCGGCAGATCCTTGGCTTGTTCCTGAAGCGTTGCGGAAAATGGAGTGATCGCGAAGTCTTTTGCATCAATACCTTGTGCGGTTGCTTCTAAGATCCGCTGGGACAATTCGTCCTCGCCTGGAATTGGCAAAGACTGCTCAACCGTCGGAATTCCGACGTGTAGCGTCTTCAAAGTGTCGGTCGTTTTCGTAGCCGTTGACTGAGCTGCATTCGGCATGACCAGGTCGTGCTCAATCTTCGACCATGTCGCGTTACTCACATCGACCGAAATCGAATCAGAGATAGATGGAACGGCAACGTCTGGCAAACTACCGAGCTCGTTCGGCGTTGCCACTGCATCGGCGACGCGATTACGAAGTTCTGCTGATTGCTTCACGAGCTCCGAAGCAATTGCCGGTGCAGCGGGAGCATCTACGGTCGAAGTGTTCGTTGCCACGCCTGCGACGCGACGGATCACGATCGTCGAGCCGTTGTTTGACTTCCCGGCGATGACGTTTGCTTGTTCGGCCGAAACGTCGCCCAACACTGGATTGCTAAGCCATGCAAAGAGTAGGGCAAATACGAGACTGAACCTCGTCGCACTCCGTTGATAAACAAGTTGAAGCATTAGGCACCTGTGCACCGTGTGTTTCCATTAATCGATCAGAGATGCGTGAGCTAGAATTGCCAGCTAGAGCACTCCCCCGCGTGTCCATGCAGCTAAAGGATGCTATCGGTCTGCTGACAGCGTTATTCAAATGCAATCAACATGAATTGACCGCAATTGCCAAGCTTCCCCCCAAAGGCTGAGAAACTTTTCTGATTAGTGAAGCTTCGGCGGCCTTGCCACATCTACCAATCGGGCTAGAAGCAGTTCCAGCAATACACTGCAACTACGGATGGACTTGGTATTCAAAGCAAGGTTGCAAGCACGACTTTCGCCGTCGAAAGGGGAACTCAGCGGAGGAATGACGGCAGAAAGCTAAGCCGTAGTTTTGACTTGCTCTTCGGGTTTTGGCTCTCTGAAGTTTCCATGTCGATCGCACTTTGCTGTTCGGAGGTCTGCATTACGAGTGCATCCAAGCTTGCCGAGGCTTCGGGATTCTCGATACCCGCAAGCGCGTCGGTTGCTGCGGTTCGAACGTTCATTTCGTCGTCGTTCTGCATAACGCGGGTCAACAGTTCGATCGCTGGGTAGCTTCCACGATCTCCACGTCGGGCGATT
>CAYQMZ010000035.1:0-20787 GCA_964418725.1 uncultured Pirellulaceae bacterium | reverse complement strand
CGTACGAGCCGTTCCGCAACTTCCAACCTGACGCGGACTTCTCTAATTGGACTAACAGCGAGCGATCAGACTTAGCGTGGACAGGTCCGAGTTCCGTACCATCAACAACAACGTTCACTGGTTGATTAACAGGCTGTCGCCACTTTCCAGATGGAATATCGACGCTCAAGCGTGCGACGTTTTGCGATTCGATCTTTATGGTTTGACCATCAACGATTTCAGCAGTGACCTTGGCACGTTCCCAATGTTCCTCCAAGGCGTCAACCGTCACCCAGTGCATGCGGTTGTACTTCAGCGTGTAAGTCACAAAGTCGACGCGCATTGGCAGCCGATCGCGACCGACCGACGCCAACGAATCGAACCGGCGAGCAACCTCGCGAGCCGAATCGGGGTGATATTTGTGTCCGGTTTTCGGACCAATCACATGAACGAGATCGACGTCGATTTCGTTTAACGCGGTGGCCATGATATCGGCCGCCTGCTTTTGAATATCGTCTTCACCGCTGTAAGCGACAGTCGGACAGTGAAGCAGATTGGTCGCCCACAGATTGCAGTCGTACATCCGCCAAAGCTTTTCTTCATACCACGTCGGACGCAGCGTTTCTTTTTGGAAGAACTTCAGGAACTCAGGTGTCTCAGAGAAACCAGCGCCGGGGTTCGCAGCGAACCATCGATCGGCGTAGTGGACCGCAAACTGCCAACAGCCAGCGCCACCCATTGAAAAACCTCGGACGCTTACTTTGTCATCGTCGATCGGATAGTTACGGCGAACGTGTTCGATTGCCTCTAGCACATCCACCTCGCCGGCAAACTTGAAGGCATTCGAATATCGACCATAGGGATGAAGCACAAAAGCGTCCTTCGGTGCAAAGACTCCCTGGTTCTTCATTCGCTGAGTTAAGAACACGTTTTCGCTTACGTTTTCACCTCGACCGTGAAACCAAACGTCCAATCGATACTTCCTGCCCGGTTGGTAGTTCTCCGGAAAGACCAACCCGTAAGGCTGAACAGTCTTGTCAATTCTGGACTCAAAACCACGAACCCGACAGCGGTTGCTTGGCATACTCTGCAACCACGGGTCGAACTTTGGCGAAGCATCTGGTCGCACTGTGCGAATTCCACGATGGCGAACTAGCTGTCGCTTGATATTCTTTGCCCGAATCATGCCAACTTCCAATAACTTCAACGCGTCGTCGATCTCGCGTTCTTTGAAGAACTCTTGGTACTCCAAGGCGTCTCGTGCGGCCCGATGAAAAACGACGATGTCCGGGAGCATCTCAATCAAGCTCGGATGCTCTTCTGTCATGTCCCGGAAAGCGTCGATCTCGGCCTCGACTTTCGCCAATTGTGTCTCGAGCTCTGCGCGTTTCTCATCGGGTACTTCGATACCGAGCCGCGGGACACGGCGAACGTTTTCCGGCATGTTGTCCTTCGGCCCGTCGGCATTCGCATTGCTAGCGAACCAAAGCAGAAGAACAGCGAACAGCACTGACAGAAGATTGGTGTCTCGACGAATGGCCCAATGCATAATCTAAAACCCAAGTTGCTAGCGACCTAAAGCGAAGCCAACAGCCTATCACGTTGCGATTCTCCATTCGAGCATGCCGCAACCATCGCTAGCACACCGTGGCGGTGTCCGCCGCGGCTCCGCTGCACGTGCCAACGCGCATCTGATGTTGGTTGGCCAATTGGCGTGTGTTAGAAAATGTGCTCTCAATGACTGAGTAAATCATCCGTGTTACAGCGCACGGTAACGGTTCACGGACGGCCACCATGCACAATTTCTTCAGGCTCCTGCGCCCGGCGCTTAAGTTCCGCTGGACGTTGGCTGGAATCTTGCTCACCTCAATTCTGGTGGGACTTATGTGGGGGCTCAACATCGGCGCCCTCTATCCAGTCCTAAAAATCGCTTTCCAAGAAAAGTCGATTGAAGAGTGGGTTCAACAAGAGATTTCGAAGTCCGAGCAAAACGTAGTGGACCTGAGTGCGGAGCTAAATGCCGCGGTCCCAAACGAACAGCGTGGAATAGAACGTGGCATTGAGAACGAGGAAGCCGCGGTTCGGTTCTACAGCTACCTGCTTCCTTTGGCTCGACTCATGCCCAGCGACCCGTTTAAAGCGATCGTGTGCATTGTCATGCTGCTGGTGCTAGGGACGGCAATCAAGGGCGTATTCGTCTTCAGCAATATCATGCTGGTCTCTCTGCTAGAGCAACGAGTTACGTTCGATGTTCGCCAAAAGTTCTTTCACAAGTGTCTGCAGCTAGACCAGAGTTCGTTCAGCGAGGAGCGTTCGAGCAGCCTCATGAGTCGGTTTCATGCCGACATCGGCTACATTTCGCACGCCGTCCGTACGCTGGCAGGAACCGCCCTACGCGAGCCGTTGAAGATGATGGCCTGTCTGATCGGAGCATGTTGCATTAGCCCGCGACTGTTGGTGCTGTCGTTGATCATGACACCGATTACCGCATACACCATTCGCAAATTGGCAAGTTCCATCAAACGAGCCAACCGGCGTTCGCTAGAACAAACGTCCGTCCTGTTTTCCGTCCTGACGGAAGCGTTCGGCGGAATCGAAACCGTTCAAGCGTTTTCGCTAGAACGTCAACAACGCCGAAAGTTCTATCAGGCTGCGAAAACATGTTTTCAAAAAGCGATGCGAATCGCCTTTTACAACGCTCTAACGAAGCCGATTACGGAACTGCTAGGTATCTGCGTGATCGCGCTGGCGCTAATGAGTGGTGCATACCTTGCGATCAACGAAGCAACTTACATTGGCCCCATCCGGATGCTCGATCGCCCGCTAGGTATGGTGGAGATGATGGCGTTCTTCAGCTTCCTGATTGGAGCTACGGAACCTGCCAGAAAGTTGTCCGAGGTTTTTAATGCCACCCAGGGCGGTGTCGCAGCAGCGGATCGTTTGGTGCCGCTCATTGAGCAGGTTCCGAATATCCAAAGCCCGACGAACCCCGTCGATTTCCCCACGACGCTGAAGTCTATTCAAGTCACCAACGTTTCGTTCAACTACAACACCGAGACACCGGTCCTCGTCAACATCGACTTGGAAGTCACGGCGGGCGAATCCATCGCTTTGGTAGGCCCCAACGGCTGTGGCAAAACGACGCTCGTGAATCTTTTGCCTCGATTCCACGATCCGGTCGACGGCACGATCTCCGTCAATGACGTGGACTTGCGCAATGTGCATCTCCGAGATCTTCGTAGCCGTATCGCGTTAGTCACTCAGCGGAGCCTGCTCTTCGACGACACCGTCTACAACAACATTCGTCACGGTCGGCTAAACGCGTCTCAGACCGACATTATCCGAGCAGCGAAAGCCGCGCGTGCGGATCGATTCATTACCGAAAAGCTCGAACACGGTTACGAGACAGTCATCGGCACGGCAGGCGGCAACCTGTCCGGTGGTCAGCGTCAACGCTTAGCACTTGCCCGAGCCATGGTGCGAGAGCCAGATATCCTGATTCTGGATGAGGCCACCAGCCAAATTGACATCGAAAGTGAACAGCTCATTCACCAGGCGCTGGAGCAGTTCGCAAAGAACCGAACGCTGATCATGATTACCCATCGGCTGTCCACATTAGAACTGGCCGACCGAATCGTGGTGATGGACCAAGGACGAATCGCCGATGTGGGTACTCACAAGGAACTGATTGGCCGCTGCTCGCTGTATCAGCGACTCCATGAGGTTCAGTTCAAGAAGACCGCCTAGTCACAAAACGCCCAATCACGGACTGGCGGTTCACTCCCCCAATACGCGTCGCTGCACATCATCGTTTGTAGCGACGCTCCATAGTCGATCGACTAGCCAACTGCGTCTTCGTTGTGCGTCAGGCCTAAAACGATATTGAACTTAGCCGTCAGTTCACCAGCTTTGGAGCCCTTCATTGGCTTAAAATCAACCAGCAAGGTTTCTTTGGCGGCATCCGTCTTGGCTTGTTTGAACAGTCCGTCCTTTGCGTTCTGCTTATTACCGCGGATGTACAGTTGCGTCGTTAACAGGCGTTTGCCTGACTTCTCAACTGCGACGTGAATATGCGGTGGTCGACCCGTGTAAGGAACCGGCTTAATGCAGCGGAAGTAGTAGCGGCCTCTCAAGTCCGTCGAGAATTGCCCAAAGCCCTGGAAGTTCTTGTCTTGCTTTTCCCGACTTCCACCCTTCGAGTGAATGTAGACCCCAGCCTGATCCGCTTGCCAGATTTTCACCATGGCGTTCCGAATTGGCTTGCCTTTCACGTCCGTGACCTTGCCCGTCAGGTGTGTTATCTCGCCAATGGCGGGAGTGATAGCATCATTGATGACGATCAGATCATTGTCCGTATCCAGTGGCAACTTATCAGGATAGAAAGGCCCTTCGCCTTGAGCAGCGGTCGTACGCAATAGCTCTTCCGCAAACGCTCCGGGCACAGTGAAGAATGCGGCTCCACCTAAGGTAGCTTGGAACAGGAATTTCCTTCGCTCACAGATCGAGCATCTCTTCATAACATCATCCTTTCAGACTTGGGCTTGCTGGCGTCACAATGCGGCAAAGGCGACTCAAATAGCCTAATACCGGCCATCACCCGTAGCAACGTTGTCAGCCGAATTCTCAATTTACATCGGCACTAACCGGCAAACGTCTTCCCTCAATCATCCCGCTATCAATTAGTCAAACTAGATTCGCAATGTGATGCTCTCATAGAATCACTGGCAACGACAAGCCGCAACCACGAATGCGGAAAACGCAAGACGAACAACAGTGAACCGCACGCTCCGATAGAACGGTAACGAGATGACGCCCGGCGAAAAGTTACGAAATGCGGTGCAAGCCGAAAGACCGCTGCAAGTCATTGGCACGGTGAGCGCCTACTGTGCTCTGATGGCGAAGGAGGCTGGCTTTCGAGCGATTTATCTCTCAGGCGCAGGCGTTGCCAACAGTAGCTTCGGATTGCCTGATCTAGGCATGACATCCATGACGGAGGTCGCCGATGAGATCCGTCGAATCACTGCCGTCGTGGACTTACCACTTCTTGTCGACGCAGATACGGGCTGGGGACACGCCCACTCGATCGAGCGAACCGTCCGCACATTTATAGCCGCGGGTGCCGCCGGCCTTCATATCGAAGACCAACAGGCCGCGAAACGCTGCGGTCACCGCCCCAACAAAACGATCGTCTCCACCGAGGAAATGGTCGATCGAATTCGAGCAGCCAAAAACGGTAGAAGCGATCCAAGCTTTGTGCTGATGGCTCGTACAGATGCTCTGGCAAACGAGGGAATCCAAGCTGCAATTGACCGATGCAACGCTTACGTCGAGGCAGGTGCCGATATGATTTTCGCTGAGGCCCTTACAGATGCAGAGCAGTACCGTCAGTTCGCTTCGTCTTTGTCCGTCCCGCTCTTGGCAAACATGACCGAGTTCGGCAAGAGCCCGTTGCTGACGACCAAGGAAATGGCGGATGTTGGCGTCGATATGGTGCTGTACCCACTGAGTGCTTTTCGTGCCATGAACGCTGCAGCCGAGACTGTTTTTCGGTCAATTCGTGAACACGGCACGCAGCAACATGTTATTGAGGCAATGCAGAATCGAGAGCGACTGTACGAGGTCCTGCAATATCACGAGTACGAACGCAAGCTTGACCAAATCGAAGGAAAGCAATGATGTCCCAGCCTGAAACGAATACGTCGAGCTCCGAAGCAACAGCGAAGAAAAAGAAGCAAGGCGGCTTGGCGGGTGTCGTCGCGGGCAAGACGGCGATTGCAACGGTCGGCAAAGCAGGAAAGGGACTGAACTACCGTGGGTATTCGATTTTTGATCTGGCCGAAAAGGCTACGTTCGCCGAGGTTGCTCACCTGCTTCTTATCGGTCACCTTCCGAACGAATCAGAGCTGCCTCAGTTTCAGGCAACTGTTCGCGACAACCGTTCTCTACCGGAAGCACTGTGCACCGTTTTGAGGCATATCCCGTCGACTGCACATCCGATGGATGTGCTGCGGACCGGCTGTTCGATGCTGGGGGTGCTGGAGCCGGAAACTTCTGCCGAAGATCAACATCGGGTTGCGATGCGAATGCTCGGCGCCTTCCCTTCTATCCTGCTGTACTGGTATCACCATGCAAAGGACGGTACGACGATCGACTTCGAAAGCGATCAAACGACCATCGCAGGATACTTCCTGGAAAAGCTGCATGGTCGCAGTCCCAATCCACAGCACGCGGACGCCATGGATTGCTCTCTTATTCTCTACGCAGAACATGAGTTCAATGCGTCGACTTTCGCGGCGCGTGTATGTACTGCAACGATGTCCGATCTTCACTCCGCGATCACGGGAGCAATCGGTACTCTCCGCGGACCGCTTCACGGTGGTGCAAACGAAGCCGCTATGGAACTGATCGAACGCTTCCCCAATCCCGACGCGGCGGAAGAAGGATTGATGAAGATGCTCTCAGAAAAGCAGCTAGTCATGGGCTTTGGGCATCGGGTCTATACCGTCAGCGATCCACGTAACGAAATCATTAAATCATGGTCCGAGAAACTGTCCAAAGAGTCGGGCGACAGTGTGCTGTACCCCGTCAGTGAGCGTATCGCAGACGTCATGTGGCGAGAGAAAAAGCTCTTTCCCAATCTCGACTTTTTCAGCGCGTCGGCCTACCGATTCATGGGCATCCCAACCGCTCTGTTCACGCCAATCTTTGTACTCTCCCGTGTCACGGGATGGTGCGCTCATGTCTTCGAACAGCGCGCCAACAACAAGTTGATACGGCCAAACGCAGAATACATCGGCCCTGAAGACAGGCAGTTCATACCCATTGATGAGCGGTAGAAACGCCTGCCCCTACGCGCTGCTGAGCTAAGGAGCTAAGATCCGTAGCTTCCGAATCCTCTTCATGGGACAGATATGCGCACCATCGAAAAATTCTCATTTGGCGTTGGCGACCGATTCGCACATCAAGCGGAATCTCAGCTACAGGCGTTCGTAGAGGCTGACAAACTGGGCATCGACATCGTCCCAGTTTGGAACAAGTCGCATCGCGAACACACGACCATCGGCTCAGAACCCGCCAGTGTACGCGAAGCCGGCGACGCGGCCGTCAAAGCCCTCGGCTGGAATAAATCACACTATGTCGACGCCGATCACATCAACTTAGGAACCGTTGACGGCTTCTTGGCGGCCAGCGACTTCTTCACCATTGATGTAGCCGACTCGATCGGATCCGCCGCACCTTCGTCGGACGTTTCCGCGTTCGTCGAGCGCCATGGCGAACTGGTCGGAGACCACGAGATTCCTGGCATCGACCGCAAGCTGAGCATCAGTCGTGATGACGTCGAGCGAATCGCTTCGCACTACTTGCTGGCAACGATTCAGGCCGGCGAAATCTATCGTCACATCGCAAGTAAGAAAGGCGACGGTTTCGTCACCGAAGTTTCGATGGACGAAACCGACAGCCCGCAAACGCCAGTCGAGTTGCTTGTCATCTTGGCTGCAATCGCGGATCAGGACATTCCAATTCAAACGATTGCTCCCAAGTTCACAGGGCGATTCAACAAAGGTGTTGATTACGTGGGCGACGTCGCGGCCTTTGAAACCGAGTTCCGAGAGGACATCGCGGTACTCGCACACGCCTCGCAGGCCTACGGGTTACCTGCCAACCTGAAGCTCAGCGTCCACTCGGGAAGCGACAAGTTCTCGATTTACGAACCGATCCGTAAGGCTCTGGCCGACACCGGCGCCGGTCTTCACATCAAGACAGCAGGCACGACTTGGTTGGAAGAGCTCATTGGCTTGGCAGAAGCTGGCGGCGACGGACTGAAGCTCTCGCAAGAAGTCTACGCTCAAGCATACGAGGCCCGCGCGGCATTGTGCGAACCGTACGCATCAGTCATCGATATTGACGAGTCGAAGCTACCGAAACCGGATGAGGTCAACGGCTGGACGTCTGAGCAATACGTCAATGCACTTCGGCATGATCTCAGCAACGCAGAGTTCAACAACAATCTGCGCCAACTTCTTCACGTTGGCTATAAAGTTGCCGCGAAGATGGGCGACCGTTACCTGGGCATGCTGGTTGAATTCAAAGAATCGGTTGCTCGTAACGTTACGACGAACCTGGTCGAACGTCACATGAAGCCACTCTTTCTTGATAGCTAGTAGCGTGAACTTGCGACGGACACGAAACAGAATGCCGCTACCGCTTGTCGGGAGCGGCATTTTCTTTTGAGCGACCAAGCTAGATCCTGTGTTAGCCCTCCGACATTCAGCAGTCAACTAAAACAGGGACTGAGCCACTTCGATGCACTGTTCGTCATCGTTCTTCACCGAGTTGACCCGATCACTGACCTCGTTCAGTTTCATTTTGTCCGAATCGAAAGGTTCGAAAAGGAAGTCCAAGTCATTGGGATCGCCTTCGACATTCGTGTTCAGCCATCGGTCATAGTCGACCGGATGCAAGATCACTGGCATACGATCGTGGACGCTGGAAGTCAGCGAGTTTGACGCCGTCGTGAGGATCGTGAAGGTCTCGAGCGGCGCCGAATCCTCCACACTCTTGTCACGCCAACTCTCCCATAGTCCAGCCATCATGAATGGACGATCGTCCGACATTCGAATCCAAAATGGCTTCTTCTTTTTCCCTTCTTTGACCCACTCGAAATAGCCGTCCGTTGGAACCAGGCAGCGTTTCCGTTTGAACGCCGAACGGAAGGCTGGCTTCGTGGCCACGGTTTCCGATCGGGCATTGATCATGCGCGCACCGCCCTTTAGATCCTTCGCCCAAAACGGCACCAGCCCCCAACGCATGAACGTGAGCTGGCGTTCTGGATTTCGGACAATCGGCACGCTCTGCGTTGGAGCGATGTTGTAGCGAGGAACGAAATCGGACAACTCGCCCTGAAAGTCCAGTCGAAACTGTTCTATGATGAGGTTACCGGGTGATCGAAGTGTAAATCGTCCGCACATGGGTCTGGATCAATACTACCGGTTTGTTGAATCTGATGGCTGAATTGCCGTTCCCACATCATACGTACGACACGATACCGTCGTCCAATCATTGCGAGCTTATTGCGGCAACTGACGCACTGGCCATTGATAGCCCGCAAGAATCAGATCTCCCGAGTGTGGGAGACAAGTTACGCTCGGCTCAGGTCGTCGAAATCGTCTTAATTCATGGAACCTTCGCCGGCAACGACATCTTGGGTTTCGTCCGCGAGGTCGCAAGGTTTTCTCCAAAACTTGCTGAGTCGATGCGCAGATTCGGAAAACGCATGTTCGACCAACTAGCCGGTGAGTTGGGAAACTATACGCAGAGCTTCGCGGATCAGCTCTCAGAACTTGTCAACGCAGAAATCACGGGACCTCCGATTCGCGTGACGCGGTTTGCTTGGTCCGGAGAAAACCACCACTTAGGTCGCGCCGGAGCTGCAGTGGCGCTGATCGATCGACTCCTCGAAGCCAACCTAAATCCAAATCATCGGATCTTGGTTTGGGCACACAGTCACGGAGGAAATGTCCTGGCCATGCTGGGGCACCTGCTTACCGCAAGTGTGGAAACTCGTCAGGCGTTTTTCGCCGCCACCAAAAGCCACTACCGCGACCCTGTATTTGGCCGACTTGATCTGCCGCTGTGGGAAAAGGTCCGCGATAAACTGCAAACCCCGGATCTTACTGATCGCCTGCCAAGTCTGGATGTGGTGACCTTCGGCACTCCGTTGCGATATCGGTGGAGGACGCAGATGTTTCCCAACCTGCTTCACGTTATTCAACATCGCCCCACTGATGCGGAACATCCGATGAGGGCCACGTTGCCCGATTCCATCGAAGATATCATGACAGCTCGTGGCGGAGACTACGTTCAGCAACTGGGAATCGGAGGCACCGATTTCCTTCACGCCATTTACTCGTGGAGAAGCTGGAACAGCGAACGCCGATTGAGAAAGATGTTCGCACCCGGCATTCGGCGTCGAGACTTGCCAAGCAACCTTCGAAGAGGCCTGCGTGCGTCACCCGACGGCACTACGCTGTTGGTCGACTACCCAGACCACGCAGAGCGATGGAATCAACGGCTCATCGGGCACGGAGTTTACACTCGGCCCGAATGGCTCGTTTTTCATCTTCGCGAAATCGCCAACCGCTTTTGGCAGACGTGATTTGCCAAGCCGCGACGAGCCGCTTAGTGTGCTGAGTCGCTTGATCAAAAAGTAGGGCCCGGTTCCTACCGGCCTTTGTGCGGTCCAACTCCTGTTTTGTCCGGTCGGAACCGGACCTACAAATCTACGAATCAAACGAACAGGACACTGAAAGCGATTCCAAAACAGGTTTTGAAACCGTCTTTAGGCTTGCGGTTCCGTCATCCGCATAGGGTCCAGTGCTTCGGTCAGCGTTTCTTCAGGCAGAATCTCTTCCTCGATGCACAATTCGCGAATCGTCTTGCCTTCCGCAAACGCCTGCTTAGCCAACTTCGAAGCTTTCTCGTAACCAATGTACGGGTTCAGACTGGTAACCATCGATAGACTCTGCTCGACAGCAGCTTCGCACGCTTCTTCATTGGCTTCCATCTCGTCAACACAGAATTCGACGAAGGCGTCGGCACTGTTGGCCAGTAGCTGCACAGATTCCAACGTTGTGTACGCCATGACAGGCATCATGATGTTCAGTTGGAATTGTCCACCGATGGCACCACATGACGAGATCGTTCCGTCGTTCCCCATCACCTTGGCTGCGACCTGCATCATGCTTTCGCACATGACAGGATTCACCTTGCCGGGCATGATCGAGCTACCTGGTTGGCGGCTAGGAAGCTTTACCTCATAGTACCCACATCGCGGTCCGGCTCCCAAAATCCGAATGTTGTTCGACACGTTCATCAGTGTCACAGCAATCGTTTTGAGTTGTCCGTGACATTCGACCAACCCGTCACGCTGTGCGTTTGCTTCGAAGTGATTCGCGGCTTCCGCAAACGGAATGTCGGTCTCGCCAGTTAGTGCCGAGGCGACTCGTCCGCCGAATTCAGGATGCGTATTGATCCCAGATCCAACCGCGGTTCCACCCACAGGGAGCTCACGAACGGCATCAAGTGCACGTTGAGCTCGCTCAATTGAAAGTTCAATCTGACGAGCAAACCCGCCGAACTCTTGGCCCAAGCGAAGCGGCGTGGCGTCCATCAAGTGAGTTCGGCCAATCTTGATGACTTGGTCCCACTCTTCGGCTTTCTTCGAAAACGCTTTTCGCAGCCGATCCAGCTTTGGCAGCAACTGCTTCTTGATTTGCAAAGCAACAGCAACGTGAATCGCCGTGGGGAACGTGTCGTTCGTGCTTTGCCCCATGTTGACGTGGTCGTTGGGGTGAATCGTCTTCTTCGCATCGAAGCGATCGCCGTCGACAATTTCAATCGCGCGGTTCGAGATCACCTCGTTGACGTTCATGTTGCTGGATGTTCCCGACCCCGTTTGGAAGACGTCGATTGGAAACTCAGCATCCAATTTCCCTTCGGCAACCTCGCGGCAAGCCTCCAGCATCGCATCGACTTGTTTGTCGTCGAGCGGTGACTTGCCGGTCCCGGTGAGTTTGCCGAGATCTCGATTTGCGATTCCGCACGCCAATTTCACCCATCCCATGGCATGAATCATGGCTGGCGGAAGCTCCCAACCGGAGATGGGGAAATTCTCTACGGCCCGTTGAGTTTGGGCTCCGTAGTACGCCTTGGACGGGACCTTAACGTCCCCCATCGAATCCGATTCAGTTCTAAAATCGCTCATCTCGGTAACTCCTTGCAGATTGCTTCGCCTCTTCGCAGGACAGATATTGGCATATCTTGGCGAATTCGCCTAGGTCCTCGAAAGGGCCGCAAACTATGCCACAGGGGCGACCTTAGAGCAACAACAATCGACAGTTTGGAGCTGAATAAGCGAATGCTCGAGCATTCAATTGCTGGCAGAGGTCACTGGCGGCTGCGACTCCACAGTCTCACCAACCTCGGGGGCAAGTTCCGCGGCAGGTGGACGCACATAGACATCTGTGGCTCCCATCGCAAAGTCCGCTGTTCCACGGACATAGACGCGAACATGTGCCGGACCGCGCGCATCGGCGGGAACATCAAACCGGGCGGTGAATTCACCGTTTTGAATTGGAACCCGACTGGCTTCCCAAACGGTGTTGTTGGCTTTTTCGTACGTCTTTTGCAAGCCATTGAGCCAGTTCTTGTCCATCAGGAACTTTGGCCGAGGTTTCGGCTTGAACGTCATACGATCTCGCCGGCAGACGAACTCGACCAGACATTCACCGTCGAAGGGTACCCTTCCAGTCACATCCAACTGCTGTCCCGAGGTTGCATACTCCGCGGCGTCCACGGCTACCTGTTTCGCATGACGCAACTTCAGCAGCGGATCTCCAACCAGGTGAAACAAACGAGCGTGCTCCTGGCGTTCCTCGTCAAACAGCTCAGGATCGGGACTCATCACTCACGCCAACTGATCAATCAGGCCTTGCTTTCCGGGGCCGCTCGCTTCCACCAATTTTCGCTGGCCATACAGCAGGACCTCTCCCAAGGTCTCGCGACGTTGATCAAACATCTGCCGCAACATTTCGTTCCCTAGGACGGTCATCGCATAGGGCATCGTTACGTTCGCACCAGCAATCACCGCGACTGGCCCAGCCGGATTCGCGAGCAGCTCTTCGGCCATGCAGTCAGGATCTGAATCAAAAGCTCCCGTATAGCAGGACAAGAACACGGCGATTGGCGCACCTTGCCGGACATTGACATGCTGCACATCTCGCGCGGACATGATGGGCAACCCACCATCGGGAACACGATAGTAGTCGAGTTCCCGTTTTCGCCCGTGCCCAAGATAGATCCATGCCAAACAGCCTTCGTTCATCCGATCAATGGTTTGCGCACGAAACATGCCGGGGTGAGGCGAATAAGGACTTCGCCAACTGGCCTGCGTCATAGACGTCTGGAACTCAGACGGGATTCCATCGGTGATGAACTTCTTAGCGGCCGACTCCAAGATTTTGTCCGCTAGAACCCCAAAGCCTCCAACCCCAGCAATGAAATTCACACGTCGGCGCCACATGCCAACGTCCGCGTTTTGCTCGTAAGTGATAATCTTGTTCGTGATGCTCGCCAGTTCACCCGGTGAGTCCGCCGTGATTCGACCAATCGCCACGTCAGGAACACCATCGTCATCCAGGTCAGCGTAGTAGCTATCCGTTGCGAACGTTGGTTCGGCTCCCCATTTCCGTATGACAGCGGACTCCCTCTGGTGAGTCTCGACCTGCGTCCCTAGCTTCTTACCAACATTCCCAGGTGCGGCGCCGAAGATGACGACATTCTTAAGCTTCGAGACGCGATGCAGTGATTGAATCGCATTCTTGATCTCCGCCTTGCCGCCCGCACCGGAAACAACTGCGATCTTATGCCCTTGGCGGGACCGATGATCTAGCCAGCCCGCGGCTGCCTGCTGCAGATCTGGCGGACAAACCAACACCGTATCGTAGGCTCGATCAGGACTTGTATCATTCGCCGGGACTTGCCCGTTGGCTGACGCAAGACCGAGCAGGAATAGCAGGACGATAGTACGACGGTACACGGTGCGCTCTTCAGAAGTGGTTTGGTGCGAGAGGTTACCCGCACCAGTGATCCTACCGCAAGACTGCAAGCATCGCCAAAGCCAGCATCGCATCTCTGGACTTCACCTGGGTAGCGAACTCACCTTTTCAAACCGAGTCCACCGGGCAAAATAGTTCGCCAGATAGTGAACGACGCGAACGACCAACAGCGAGTTGCTCCAGCACGCCATCAGTGCTGACACCGGCACGTACTCTTTACCTAGGAAAATCGACGTGGCTACATGAGTACAGCGAAACCGAAACGAAACTTACGTGAACGCGTTCTAGCGGCCGCACAGTCATGTCTCAAGCAAGAGAAGACCGTTGGGATCCTGGACATTTATGTACGACTTGGATTCCTGCGGGCGAAACAGCTCGAGCATTGGAAGAAGGTGCTAGAACAGTACCCAATCCTTGAAGAACTGGTCCAAGCTGGTGACAAGATAAAGCAGGACGTCACACGTTACTTCTTGGACTGGGCCAACGGCGAGGCTCTCGAGCCATTCCACGTCGCATACGAGAAGCGAGAACGGCACGGCTCGACTCCTCTTCGATTAACCAAACATCAAAACGCAAAAGTAGAATCACAGTACTGCACGAAGTTTCGTCGAGCGGACCTAACTGACGCTCAGAAGAAACGGATCGAGCAAAAGGCAAATAAGCCGCCGGAATTGCTGGTCTATATTCACCATGATCCGAAAGCCGTTTGCAATGAGTGCGGCGAATCACTGGTCGACCAGATGCTGTTCTTGGAAAATGACCAGGCCCTATGCTTGGACTGTGGCGACCTGGCCCACCTAACTTTTCTACCCAGCGGTGACGCGACACTTACCAGAAGGTCCAAGAAGCACAGCACGTTGTCTGCCGTCGTATTGGAATTCAACAAACGGCGGAAGCGATACGACCGACGCGGGTTACTCGTGTCGTCGAAAGCCATCGCAATTGCTGAGGAATCTTTGGAAGCCGATTCGGACAAGAGAGCGAAACAACGCGCAAAGTCAGCGGTGCGCCGCGCAGAGTTAGACGCAAAACTGGTCGCTGAAATGGCGTCGCTGATTCAACAACAGTACCCATCATGTCCAGCGACAGAAGCAAACGAGATTGCCACGCACACTGCCGAACGCGGAAGTGGTCGCGTCGGACGATCGGCAAGTGGCCGAGCGTTGGATGAGGATGCGATCAAGTTGGCAGTCCGCGCGTGGATACGTCACCAACATACGGACTACGACACTTTGCTGATGCAGGGTGTCGAAAGACGTGAAGCTCGCAAGAGAATTGCTGAAACGGTGAACCGCAAGCAGGCAGAGTGGCGGACAGCTCGCTAGTCCACGTTTGCCACAAACATTAGGCCGGACAGAGCAATGGTGTGGACACGTTGCCGGCATACGTGCGAGCAATGCAGGCTAGTCCTTGTCTCCAAACAATTTCGGCTCGCGCCAAAAAAAAACACCGAAGCTATCCAACGGGACAGCTTCGGTGCAGATGTTCGATTGGCCCGACATGAAGTCGGACAGGTGTCTCTAGACAACTCTGACTGAGTCAGCTCGTGGACCTTTAGGACCACTTCCTTCCGTGTATTCGACTTGCTGTCCTTCACGCAGCGTTTCAAACGCCGCTCCTTCAACAGCGCTGTGATGGAAGAATAGCTCTCCACCTTCGCCCTGAATAAAGCCGAATCCCTTGTCTGAAACCAATTTTTTGATGGTACCTTGCGACACTTACGCCACTCCCGAATAGATCTATGCGGCCACCGCAATCACCACTGTGGCAATTGAACGGAGCGGAAACAGGAGAACAACCGCGAAAAAAGAACCCTTCGCGGCCGTCGCAAAGCGAGCGACAAGCGAATCAATCTAAAATCGTCTGTTGGCCTTGCTTCTTGGCCTACTCAGAAACTTACGCGATGGACGACGTAAAGGGAAGTGTGCGAGACGCCAGTTCGCGGGAAGACTGCAAATTACAGAAGAAATCTGGCAACACCAAAATGCATGTAGGCGACCGCATTTTTTCAAGTTTTCCCATGAATGGCTGCCTATTCTTCCGTGAATTCCTCCATTGGTGCACAGCTGCAAACCAGGTTGCGATCACCGTAAGCGTTGTCGATGCGTCCAACAGAGGGCCAGAATTTGGCGTTTTTAAGCCAGGAAACAGGCCATGCGGCTCGTTGTCGAGAATACGGTCGGTCCCAATCGTCACTGGTTACAACGTGCATTGTGTGCGGAGCGTTGCGTAGTGGATTGTTTTCCGCGTCTAGCGTTCCGTTCTGTATGTCCTCAATTTCGGCTCGGATCGAGATCATGGCATCGCAAAAACGGTCAAGCTCTTCTTTTGACTCGCTCTCGGTCGGCTCGATCATCAGGGTCCCGGGTACCGGCCAGGACATAGTTGGCCCGTGGAAGCCGTAGTCCATCAGTCGTTTCGCGATGTCCTCGATTTTCACTCCGGCCGATTTTTCAAAGGCACGACAGTCCACGATGAACTCATGCGCAACAAAGCCTTTGTCATCTGTGTAGAGAATATCAAAGTGCTTGGCCAAACGATTCGCCATGTAATTCGCGTTCAGAATCGCGACTTGCGAGGCACGCTTTAGTCCCTCCGATCCCATCAGCGCGATGTAGACATAGCTGATAGTCAGAATACTTGCACTTCCATAGGGAGCACCGGAAATGGCACCGATCGCAAATTCGCCGGCCGTATCGGGACGTTGCACTGGGTGCCCCGGTAGGAAGTCCACCAACTGCGGCGCAACACCAATAGGCCCCATGCCTGGTCCGCCACCACCGTGCGGAATGCAGAACGTCTTGTGTAGATTCAGATGGCACACGTCCGCTCCACACTTGGCCGGGCTGGTGAGCCCCACCTGTGCATTCATGTTCGCGCCATCCATGTAGACCTGACCTCCATGTCGATGGATGATTTCACATGCCGCCTGGATCGTCGATTCGAAAACGCCATGTGTCGACGGATACGTGACCATCAACGCCGCCAACGTATCGCTGTGCGCATCGGCTTTGCTGGCCAAATCAACCAGATCAATGTCACCTCGATCATCGCATTTAACTGCGACGACCTTCATTCCGGCCATCACAGCTGACGCAGGGTTAGTTCCATGAGCCGACGTCGGGATCAAACACACGTTGCGGCGATTCTCTTGCCCAGCTTTCTTTGCATGGTGTTCGTGATAGGCCCGGATTACCAACAGACCTGCATATTCACCTTGGGCTCCAGCATTGGGTTGTAAGCTGACCGCAGCGAAGCCCGTGACTTCCATGAGCCACTCTTCGAGTTGCCGGAACATTTGTGTGTACCCGCGCCACTGCGTATCCGGAGCGAATGGATGCATATTGGCAAACTCAGGCCACGTGACGGGCAACATTTCGCTGGTCGCATTCAACTTCATCGTGCACGATCCCAGCGGAATCATCGAATGCGCCAACGACAGATCACGGCTTTGAAGTTTCGTCATGTAACGAAGCATTTCGGTTTCGCTGCGATACTTGTTGAACACTTCCTGCGTCATGAACGGACTGGTTCGCGTATGCGTTCCGAGTTCGTAGATCTTCTCCTGCTGTGCTTCCTCTAACAGGACCTCGATATCGAACCCGGTATAGTGCCCAAAGTTGAAGGCCGCCAACAGATCCGCAACGAGTCCATAACTGACCGTTTCGTCCAGTGTGACTCCAAGCGTCCCGTCCTCGTATTCGCGAAGATTGATTTCGCGTTCACGCGCGGCGTCTGCGATCTGGCGAGCCGCATGCGTACGGCCCTTCCCTAGTCGAATCCGTATCGTGTCGAAAAACGGCTGCGGAGAATCGTTGGGAGCGATGACGATCGAGTGTCCTAGTCGCTCAATGCCTCGCGCCAACGCACAAGTGTACGCGTGCACTCGCGTCGCAATTCGGCGAAGTCCATCTGGGCCATGGTAGACTCCATAGAACGAATTCATGATCGCCAGCAACGCCTGAGCCGTGCAGATGTTACTGGTCGCTTTATCTCGGCGAATGTGCTGCTCGCGGGTTTGGATTGCCATTCGAAGTGCGCGGTTGCCCTGTGCATCCTTGGACACACCAATGATGCGGCCCGGCAGCTTCCGAGCAAATTCGTCCTTAGTTGAGATGAACGCAGCATGCGGCCCGCCCAGTCCCATTGGTACTCCGAACCGCTGCGCACTTCCGATACAGATGTCGGCGCCCCATTCGCCGGGCGGCTTAAGGAGAGTTAAAGCCAGCAGGTCGGCGGCAGCCACCACCAAGCAGCCGTTTGATTTGGCTTTCTCGGCAAGCTGACTGTAGTCTTCGATTCTGCCGTCCGTCGTTGGATACTGCACCAACAACCCGCTAAGACCACCTTCGCCATATTCGAAATCGATTTCGTCTACCGAGCCAATGTGCAAGTCGATTCCCAGCCCTTTGGCTCGCGTCTCCAGAAGAGCCAGCGTCTGTGGGTGGCAGTCGCTGCTTGCAAAGAAGCCCTTCTTCTTGTCACGCCCTAATGCGACGCACATTGTCATCGCTTCTGCCGCAGCAGTCGGCTCATCCAACAAGCTTGCATTCGCCAGCGGCAATGCCGTCAGATCGGCGATCATCGTCTGAAAATTGAGCAGTGCCTCAAGCCGCCCCTGGGCAATTTCAGCCTGGTACGGTGTGTATTGCGTGTACCAGCCCGGATTCTCCAAGACGTTCCGAAGGATCACCGGCGGAGTAATCGTCCCGTGAAAACCCAATCCGATACACGAGTGGTAAACCTTGTTCTTTTGAGCGATTACCTTCAACGCCTTGAGAAATTCGAATTCGCCACGAGCAGGAGGGATATCCAACTGTTGGTCTAGCTGAATAGCATTTGGAACCAAGCGTTCAGTGAAGTCGTCGAGCGTATCAAAGCCCATCGATGCCAACATCGCTTCGACATCTGCCGGCGAAGGTCCAATGTGTCGATCCGCGAATCCGTCCGCGAAACCTAGTACATCCTGCGTGCGTGTCAGAGCTTCGCGATTGGTGGAAGTCATCGTCATTCTGGTACCTATGTTTGGACCGACAGAGAATCAAAACAAGAAAGCGTGTCGAACACACGGTCGCACACTCAGAACCACTACGCTTCTTCGGCGCACTGTTTTTCGTAGCCTTCGAAATCCATCAGCTTTTCAAGCGTGGACTTGTCGAGAATTCGCACCTTGGCAATCCAACCTTTTCCGTAGGGATCCGTGTTGAAAATCTCAAGCTCATCGGCCAGCCCTGAATTGACTTCAAGGATCTCACCGGTGACTGGGCTGTAGAGATCGCTCACGGCCTTTACCGATTCGATCTCGCCAAATGATTCGCCCGCAGTCACGGGTGCACCGACTTCCGGCAATTCGATGTAAACCAGATCAGTCAGTTGTTCAATTGCGAACGCCGAGATCCCGATGGTTCCCGTCTCGCCATCCTCATCTAGAGCGATCCATTCGTGGGTGGGTGCAAAGTGAAGTTTTTGCGGATCCATAAAGACGGACTCCCGTTGGGTGTGCAGCCAAGTTGTTTCAATACGGTGATGCCGACGCAGCGACTCGCACCCTCATCGCGAGAGTGGTCAACGCGGACCTGAGCCATTGTCTACTTCCGCTTGTAAAACGGCAACTCGACGACCCGGGCCGGCAGCAGCTTTCCACGGACGTCAATGCTCAGTTCCATGCCGATGGTCGCAGCGGTTGGAGCAACGAAACCCATCGCAATTGGCATTTCCAACGTAGGCGAAAAAGTCCCACTCGTAACGACACCGACCTCGTTTTGATCCAGCAGGATCTTGTAGCCTTCACGCGGGACACGCTTGCCATCGAGCGCAAGACCAATCCGCACTCGTTTCGCGGGCGACTCCTGTTGGCTTTCCGCGGCCAAGGCATCGCGACCTGGAAATTGGCGTTCCGAGAGCTTGACGGCAAAGCCCAGCCCAGCCTCGTATGGCGAAATCGACTCGCTTAACTCATGTCCGTACAACGGCATCGCTGATTCCAGTCGAAGTGTGTCCCGGGCTCCCAGTCCTGCAGCACTGCCGCCAAAGGCCCCCATGCCTTCGACCAGACGCTCCCAGACGGCCAACGCGTCATTCGCCGGCAAGACGAACTCCACTCCATCTTCACCCGTGTACCCCGTACGGCTAACGGAGACCGGAACGCCGTTCAGCAGACCGTTCGACGCAGTAAAGTATTTCAGGTCGCTCGGCTTGCCGTCGCTGAACATCGAATCCACCAATTCGATGGATCGAGGCCCCTGAACCGCGATCATCGCCGTGTTGACCGTCTCGTCACTGAAGGCCACGTCGTAGTTGCCGATTCTTGGTTCAATCCATTCCAACAGTTTCTGCCGGTTACTCGCATTCACGACCAACCAATAGAAGGACTGGTCCTGCACCGTCAGATGGCTGACCAACACGTCGTCCAGCACGCCGCCCGAGTCATTTGTCACTAGGGCATAGCGAACCGTCCCCGGTTTCAGACTGGATGCCGGTCGGGTGAGCAATCCATCAAGGAGTCTCGCCGCCGCAGGTCCTGTAAAGCAAAAACGTCCCATATGCGAGACGTCAAATAAGCCGATACCTGTTCGCGTGGCTTGGTGTTCATTGACGATCGAGCCATAGTGAATGGGCATAGCCCAGCCCGCAAAGTCAACGAGTTTTGCCCCGTTGTTTTCGTGCCACTGATAGAGCGGTGTACGCGCGAGATCTGTCATAAATGTGTACTTCCGTGTCGGAGTCTTCATTCTAATGCTTGCCCGAAGACTGAACAGGCGCTGCTTTCATCCGCAAACTGGTTGCCTCTTTGCTGTGCGGTCTGGCCTGACCTAAAATGAGCCCACACAGAAACCAGTCAGGCAGGGCCAATCGTGGCAGATGACGTGGGCAACCAACATTCCGAGCCATCACCCGGCGATGCCGATCACGAAGACACCGGAAGCGGTGGCTCTCTGGAGGCGTTTCGCTCTTACCTTCGTTTGCTGGCGAATCTGCAGATGGACAAGCGTCTGCAGGGCAAGTTAGATGCCTCGGACATCGTTCAGCAGACCATGATGCAGGCCTACAAGGCTCGAGATCAGTTTCGCGGTGAAAATGATAAGCAACGAGCGGCTTGGCTGCGGCAGATTCTGGCCCGCAACCTGATGCACGCGAGTCGCGACATGACGCGGGACAAGCGAGACGTTCGTCGTGAGCAAGCCATGCAGTT
>CAYQMZ010000034.1:3359-21194 GCA_964418725.1 uncultured Pirellulaceae bacterium | reverse complement strand
CTGTTAGTGCTGGGAAAACCCGTGCTCTTCATACAGTGAGGCTTCGGCTTGGTGGGAGATGTGCTTTCAGAGAAAACCGAGCACTAAAGAGAAGAGTGGCCACGGACGGGATCGAACCGTCGACACCAGGATTTTCAATCCTGTGCTCTACCAACTGAGCTACATGGCCATCTAATTTCCGCGGATGGCCCGCAAATTCAGCACTCCAACCTGCAGAGGGAGAGTGATGCGACCAACCAATGCCTGCTAGTCTAGTGTAGTCGCTCGCGCAGGCAAGCGGGGACTGTGCCTACGTTCGTAAGAGTTAGCAGAAATTACGCGAATCGATGGTAATTCTGACGGTTGCTGCCTTTGTGCTGCCCGGTATTTCCGGTTTGCCGGCGCAATCTAACGCTCGATTTGCAAGCTAGCTTGGCGGGGGCTGGTTACGGCGATGCTCGTAGGCAGGCCTACAGCAATTCGAATCTTACCTCTTGACCTTCTGCCCGCATCTCGGACAGCCGGACGTTGGGCGATGTGAGCCCGCGATGGACGTGGGCTTCTCGTTCCTGCCACCATGCACCCACGTCGCGGGGGAGTGCATGCCAGTGCTCCTGGCGTTCGACCACATCACCCAAGAATCGATCGTACAACTGAAGTAGTTCGGGGCTGTCCATGTAATCTGGGTGTGTCAGCATCAGCGCCATTCCACAGTTTCGTTTTAGGAACTGAAGTTTGCGCTGCCACACGTGCGTGTCCGTCTGCCCAAGGGAAACGAACAGCGTATGGTCTTGAGGCATCGTGTAGGGCAGTTCGACGATTTTGCCACCAACAATGAATGGCCAGATAGAGCCAACGCCGCCGGGCATCGCTTGTAACGGGTCGATGTCAAAGCACGATGCGTCATATTCGAAGTGCAGATCTCGTTCGATCAACCGAAGGTTTCGGTGCACCATCGGAGCGCGAAATCCGACGGCTTCGAATTGAGAGGCGACCTGATTGATAGTCCGTGCTCTCGTCGAAAAGACTCGCTCTGAAGAAAACAGTCGACCGTCATGGTTGTAGCCATGGACGCCGAACTCGAAACCGCGAGCCAGCATGTCACGCACGAGACCAGGATCGATTGGGTACTTCTTGGGCACCAAATTCCAAGACGATCGGACTCCGTGCTTCTCTTCAATGCTCGCCATCTTCTCGATCAGACGCATGCCGTACGCGGTTTCGACATCATGGCTCAGCGACAGGCAGAACTGTTTTCCGTTTGGCCATGGGTGTGCGACTTCACGCGGCGACTGATCAGCTTGGTCGGTGCGAATCGCGTCTGCCAGGCTCGAAAGAAATTGTCGTGGTATGTACCAGTCCTCTTCAAGTTCGAAGCCAGAGTTTCGAGATCTTTGAAGCAGTTGGCGAACGGCAATCGGCACAAAGCTACGAAAGCGATAGTACCATTGAAACGACGTCGAGAGTTTCGCCTTCTGTTGATCCACACGAAGAGCATCAGCAAAGCAAGCGCCGACCGATCCATGATTCGTCAAGAATGACGTTGCATAGGCGTGCGACGCTTGGCTACTCGATTGAGCAGTAGGGTTGCTTGTGGTGTCAATCATTTGGTTGTTGAGCTAAGGGAAGGGCGACCAGAGTCCTTCGAGTTACGTTGGGGCGTTCTTTACTTCGCCGGGCAGTCTTCCTTCGAACGTTTCGAAGTGATGTAGTACGGCATCCTGCTCTTCGCTGGGGACGACACCGGCCATCACTGCAACCTTCAGCATAAGCCGGTGCATTCCGATGGCCTTTCCGACCTTTCCGGCGGCCAGCCAAGTCGACTTGCTCAGCTGGGATGCGTAGTCTCGGATGACCCCCGGCAAATAGCAGTTCAGGAGGCTTTCGTCCCAGAAGTACGTGAGCGATACGTTGTCGTCGAACCCGGTTACAATGTGCATCCAGTGGTCCGGAATGAAGAGGCACTCACCTGGTTTCAAGGTGACGCAGTACTCCTTGGCATGCTTTAGTCTCGGATAGGCTTCGAAACTGTCGCGACGACTTTCCAGTTCCATCTCGATGCGGCTGAAGTTAGGACGCAGCCCATACCACGGATGAGGGTATAGCTTCTTCGTGTCGTTTGCCGGGTAGAGCAAAACCTCTTTTTCGCCCGTAATCTGACACAGCAGTGCTTGGCTGCGGTTGCGGTGGTAGTGAGCCGCCGAAAACGTATCGTGCCCCAAAAACAATCCCGTTCGAACGGAGGGACAGTTTGGGATCAATGCGGGTTGCGCTACGTCTTCGGTAACGTGCGGCAGTGACTTCTCGAGTTCGGTATCCGCCAGGTAAAACGACTTTCGGTTGGATGCGTTGCCGCACACCGCCTTGATGTAGTCGGCAACCGTCATCTCAACGTATGTGTAGATGTTCGTTCGATTGTTCGTCGGGTAACTTTCGACTTGCACCGTGTGGTCTTGGTGCGTTTCGGCCAGATAATCGAGCGACCAGTTCGAGATTGCTGGCCAATCACTGGTACAACTTGTGAGGACGACTGGTGTGTGACGGCGGAGGTGTTGTTGGACGAATTCTTCGCGCGTGAGGTTGGCGACTCGCGCAATTGCATCATCATTGCGAGTAGCGAAATTCGGTGAAATCATTTTGCGACTTGGTGGTAGCGATGGTCGAGTTCATGCAACCGTGCAGCGTCGATACCTAGGATTGAATGGAGCAGTTTGTTCCTGTTTGGCTCCCGCTTCATGGATAGTAATTGCGAATTTGATTGTGGGAAGTCTCACATTACCGAAGTGGTATGAGAGACTTAAGAACTCTAACGGTTTCGTACGCAGTTTTTGCAGCGCGCAACTTGAGCTTCGAGTTGATGCGTCGGTATCTACCGTGGTGGACTAGGTCGCCGCCGAACTTTGATTTGAAATCGCGAGGTCCGTACTCTTCGTCCGGCCAGCCAGCCCCTCCGAAGTCGTAGAGACGTAACCCTTCTCGACAGCCAGATTCGATTTCGTGCCACGTAAGTGCAGCAAACGGAGCCAACCCCGTTACCCTCAGCGATCCCCCGTACCAGGCATACATGACGTCGTGCGATTTGAGTACGATGCCAGCGGAGACAACGTCGCCGTCCAGCCTTGCGAGTCGCACCTCGGCAGCTTCAGGTCCGAAAGCATCAAGGGCGTTGTGAAACAGCTGTACGGAAGCTAGGGGAACCCTTGATCGTTCATAGCTGAACTGAACTAGCTTGTACATTTCGTCGATCGCGTCGTGCCCGGATGTGACTTCGATTCGAACGCCAGCTCTGCCGCATTTGCGAACTTGTTTGCGACAGCTCTTACTAAGGTTCTTAAGTAGCTGATCGGGATCTGGTGTTAAGTCGATGACGTAGTTCAGGTAGTCCAGGAACTCGTAGCCATGCGCGGCAAGTACGTTGCGCTCGCTTAGCGGCGAGTGGTTTGCTCGTATTTCAGTGAACAGGACACGACCTCGCATCGCACGTTCGTGTTCACGAATTAGTGCGGCTAGGCCGGCTTCACCTGCCGGCGTCTCGTCGCAAATTGGCTCGGCATACCAAATGGAGCGAGAAGACATGTTACTTGCGATTCCGCCGATCGTTTCAATGCGAACTGCACATGCAACTGCGACGATTTCATCCGTCTTGGCGTTGATCGCCGCCATCGACCACGGAGAATTCATTGGCGTGGCGTCGAAAACAGCGTGCATCTTGGATGTGTGGAAGATCGAGCCCTTGGGGTGCTGAGCCACGTAGGCGTCCCATCGCACGGCGTCGTCCTGAGGCACTATTAAGCGGATTTGAGGCTGGCTTTCGACGGAAACGGAGCTCATTTGAGTGCCTCAGCGGGAGCCAACGATTCCTGAAGCGGGAGTTTCGCAGTAGGCTTGTATTGGACGCCTTCCAGGAGCATACGGTACAGCCGGACTAGCTCTTGCTCTTGGTGTTCCCAAGCCAATTCGTCCAGCACCCGATGCCGACCTCTCTCTCCCATTTCATCACGTAACTCTGGCGAGTCCATTAATCGGACCATGCAGTCGGCGAGTTGTGTGATGGAGTTGTCTGCTGCGTAGAGTGCTGATGACTTTGCCGTTACTCGGTTTTCTGGCGTCTCGAATGAAACTGTTGGACGCGACTGGACCATGTACTCCATCGTCTTGATCGTCGTGCAGCTGTCGTTGTACGGATTGCTGGGATCGGGAGTAACACAAATGTCAAAAGCAGCAATGTGAGCTGGGACTTCCACGTATGGAATCATGCCCGTGAAGTGGATATGCGATTGAAGATCCAGATCTGCCACAAGCTGACGTAGCTCAGGCAATGCAGGTCCGTCACCAACAATCACGCCCAGGAATCCGGGGCGACCAAGTTTGTTCTTCAGATGGTGGAGTGAGTGAATCATGGCATCAACGCCATCTTGGATTCCTACGATTCCGACATAGCCGATCACGCACCGGCCATGCGAAGGCAACTGATTGGTTGGTTGAGCTAGATCTAGGAAACTGTCGGCTGGACCGTTGCGGACAACATGGCAGCATTCCGGGGTGGCGCCGCCTCGGGTCATCTGCGTCAGCTTTTGTGTCTCGTTCGTCGCGATAAGCCGATCGGCCCACCGTACAGCGAGTCGCTCGAACCGGACCAGCGTGCGATGAACCGAACTATTTCCTCGCCCCTGTTTTTGTGCGTCGTAGAGCTCTGGCGAGAGATCGTGTGTGTCCAGGACGAACTTCTTCGAGGCAACCAGTTTGAAGAAGATCGCCACCAGGCAATTCATGTCGGGCGGCGAATGCACATGGATCGCGTCGAATCCTCGCTGCAACCAAACGAACAACGCGTAAACGAATGCCATAACCAGGCTATAGCCAAATTCCCAGACGTAGCCCAGGAAACCATCGAATTCGAACGGGGCAGGGTACCGATAGAAGTGAACTCCTTCGAAGACTTCGTGGACACGACGATTCTCGGACATTGGGCATATCACGGACACATCGAAGCCATGGCTTACTAACCCAACGGCTTCGTTGCGCACGCGGGTGTCTTCTGGCATGCCGCTGTTTTCCAGCAGCATCAAAATGTGGCGTTTCGGTCCGGGCATAGTGGCTCTTTGCGATTCTGTGGCCGAATGTTGTTTGCTAACGACGTGTCCATTTGCCGTTCTTGATGACGTGGCATGTGCAGTCGCACTTCCATAAACCGACGTCGTGCAGCACCTGTTTGACTCGGTGGGGGATGGCGTCAAACGCAATGCCCTTCAAGTCATAGGTGATGTTGCTGACACTGATGCTCATGTCCATTGATTCGACGTGATGCCACCAACCTCGCGGGATGAAGAGCATTTCTCCCGGGTGCAGAATCACTTTCATGTGATTCACCTGTTTGAAGCGAGGGAACTGTTCCTCATCCACGTCGTGCAAGTCAACGCGACTGATCGTTGTGCCTTGGTCAAACTTCTGACTCACGTACATATTCGGCGTGGCGGCAGGCGAAGCCAAGTGAACGCACTTGCGGCCACATACCTGAGCCAGGATGTTGTCTCCCCAGTCGATGTGATAGCCCGTCACGGTGCCCGCCGGCCCAATCCATCCTGAGGTCGAAGATTTGATTTTGTGTTGATCGATGATCGAAAAATCCACGTCGGCACGTAGGTCAGGGAATGTGTCGAAGATCCGGAATACGGAAAGGTACGATTTGCGAGCACGTGGGTCGTCGTCGCTCAACAACGCCTGGATATAGTCAGAGAACGTTTGTTTGGAGAAACCCGTCTGATCCTGCATGACGTTTCCCTCCTCGAGGTGAACCTCGGCGGACGAACCAAGGTCTCGAAAGAAATCGAAGTTCCATTTCTGCATGGCCGGCCAGTTCGACATCATTCCGGTCATTTTCAACGGACGATTCTTGCCGATGTATTGGTTGCGGAATTCGACCGCGGAAATCGATTCCACCGCGTCGACGGTTTTGGCTGGGGGTGGACTGGTTATCGTTGCCATGATTTGCAGTATGTAAGTGTTGAGAGCTTTTGACGGTTGTGAATTCAGTAGGCTGTTGCGTTAGCACCTGCATTGTCTTGTGCTGTACAGGCAGGAACGTCGGGCCCATCAATGAACCGGCGCATCCACATTTCGATGCTCATTAAGCCCCACAGTTCGGTAGCATGGTCGGCGTAACCTGACTCATGCTGATTCATCAGTTGGTTGACGAATGATGGGTCGAAAAGTCCTCGCTGCTGCAAGGTGTTTTGCGCGAGCAAGTCTCGCATTAGCGGTCGCGCTTCCACACGTAGCCACTTTTCGATTGGAATGGGGAAGCCCTGTTTTTTACGGTGGATGATGCTTCGTGGCAGGAGTCTTCCGGCTGCTTCTTTGAGCAACCATTTTCGTGTCTTGCCGCGTAGCTTCATGCGGGTTGGCAATGATGCGGCAAACTCGACTAGTTTGTGATCCAGTAGAGGTACTCGAGCCTCAAGCGAGTTAGCCATCGTCAATTTGTCGCCGCGTAGCAACAGGTAATCGGGCAGCCAGAGCTTCGAGTCGACGTAGAGCATTCGATTCAGTGGCAACTTTGCATTCGTGGCGGACAGTTGCTTCGCGAACACACTGGCCGCTCCCTCGGAGCATTCGAGCATTGGCCCATCTAGCAACATCGCTTTGGAGTCATCGCTAAGCAGCGGGAACCAATTCGCGAATCGTTGTGCTTCGTCTTTAATCGTCAACGCGTTAATCGCGATTTTGGCACGTCGCATGCCGGGCATATGGGATACGGCTCGTCGGATAATTGGGCCCGAGAAGCTCGGTAGCATGGAAGACCAAGGCGAGTATTGTTCGCCGCCGTAACGGGCATATCCGGCGAACAGTTCGTCGCCGCCTTCACCTGAAAGCACCATTTTGACGTGCTGTCGGGCTAGTTTGGCAACCATGTGTGTGGCGACCGTCGCCTGATCGGCGATAGGCTGATCTAGGTGCCAGAGGACATTTTCAGCGTGTTCTAGAAAGTCATTCGCGTTGACGGTCAGCGTGTGGTGCTCGCATCCGAAGCGAGTTGCTACCTCGTTCGCGAACGGAAGTTCGTCCGGTTCATCGCCTCCATCAAACCCTACAGAGAACGTCTTGACCGGCTCACTCATTGCCTCGGACATCAGGGCGACGATGGTGCTGGAATCAACGCCTCCGCTTAAGAATGCACCGAACGGAACGTCGCTACGCAAGCGTAACCTGACCGACTCCCGTAGCAAGTGAAGTAACTCGTCGACGTACTCGTCATCGGACTTGCCTGACGCTTGTTCTTGGAAACGGATGTCCCAATATCGTTGAACTGTATATCCGTCGCGACTTACTCGCATCGAATGCCCAGGTGGCAGCGACTCGATACCGGCGAACATGGTTCGCGGTGACGGCACGTACTTCAGCGACAGGTATTCACTAAGCGAGCGGTGGTCGAGTTCTGGTTGAACACTTGGGTCCGCCAATATGGACTTTATTTCGGATGCAAACAGCAGCTTCTTGCCTCGCGTGGCGAAGTAGAGCGGCTTAACGCCCAAGCGGTCGCGTGCGATGAATAGTTCCTGCGTTCGACGATCCCAGATCGCAAATCCAAACATGCCTCGCAAAGCATGAACGCAGTCAGCACCCATTTCCTCGTACAGGTGAACGACAACTTCCGTGTCGCTGTTGGTGCGGAACTGATGACCTCTCTTCATGAGGTCAACGCGTAGCTCGCGATAGTTGTAGATCTCGCCGTTGAAGACGATTCCGATTTTTCCAGACTCATCAAAAATCGGTTGTTGGCCGTCCTGCAAGTCAATAATGCTAAGACGTCGCATCCCCATCGCCAGCGGTCCGTCGACAAGTTTGCCTTCGTCGTCGGGACCACGATGCACGATGCGGTCGAGCATTCGGTCGAGAGTCCGTTCATCGGCTGGACCAAGAGAGGTCCCGTCGACGTGAATTTGTCCGGCGATTCCGCACATATCTAGCGACCACCCCCGATCGAAGTTGCATGTTGCTCATTAACGCGGGAGGGCAGGGGAGTGGGCGATTCGTCTTGCCCCATCAGCCGTTTGACGATTCTTGCCGTGGCTTCAACGTTGGACGCATCGAAGTGTTGTTCCGCAAGCTTCCGGTTAGCGATGCCCATTTCTTCGCGAAGCGCTGCCGAGCCTTGCACGGCGCTGATTGCTTCGGCCAGTTGGTCGGCGTCTTTTTCGTCAACTACGATTTGTTCGAGGATGTCCGGGATCGCGACGTGCTTGGTCGAAATCACCGGTTTGCCACAGGCCATGGCTTCAATGATGACGACAGGGAAGCCTTCGCCAACACCGTAGTTGTCGAAGTGACAGGGCAAGCAGAAAACGTCGCAAGCGTGATACATGGCACGTAGAGCCGTGCCCGATTGCTTTCCGAAGAAGGCGACTTGCGATTCTAAATCGTATTCTTGTGCGATCGCTCGGACGTCGACGGCGTCGTCCTCCGCACCGTCTCCGCCGACGACCCAGACTTCGATATTGCGGTCGGCGAGTTTCTTTACTGCCTCAAACAGATAGCGATGTCCCTTCCGCTGAACGAAAAAGCCAACGATCAGGATGCGGAACTTTTCTGCAGGACGGTAATCGCTAAGATCGATCGAGCATTTGACGACTTCGATTGCATGCTTTGCGTAATTGAATTCTTTGGAGATTCGATTCCTGTTGTAATCGGAAATCGTTAGTAACTGGTCACAGGCCGCCAGTGCGATTGGGAATAACTTTGGATTGGGATTCTGATAGATCTCATAGGCATGGATCGTGCACATCAATGGTTTGCCGGTAAGCAGCTTGGCAAAGTAACCAACGAATAGCTTTCGGTCGCCAAACGTGCTGTAGATCACGTCTACCTTTTGCATCCGGTCGCTGAAGTAGGCTGCAAAGAACAGTTCGACCACGGCGCGATATTGGATGGCACGAAAAAGACATTGGAGATAACGGCCTGGTTGGCGGAGAAGAGCCAAGGGCTGTGCGAACAGAATCGATAACACGCTCCAGGTGCATACGCGCCACGAGTCTTTAGGTGCGTAGAGTCCTTCGCCATGTTTCGTCGGGAACAGTTCGATTTCGGCGCCTAGCCGCTCAAGGTGCGTCAATTCGCGGAAGATGAATTGCTCCAATCCGCGTTTCATCGAGGCAACGACACCGATTCGAACAGTTCCATTGAATTGTTCGTGCTGATGGCTGCCTTCCGTGGCGATATCGCGAGATACGGAAAGGACGCTCATGATGCAACAACCTCGCGGTGACGATTGGTAGTACTGTTTTCGACTGCTTGCTGGTAGACGTGAATCGTTTGAGCCGCCACGAAATGCGGTGCGCAATCGCTATCTAACTTCGCCTTGCCTGCTGCCCCCATGCGGTTTCGGAGTTCGGAGTCTGTGAGCAATTTGACGACCGCATCCGCTAATTTCTGCGGATCGCGGGGAGCGACGAGGAGTCCCGTTTCATTGTCTTCTACGCACTCTGCCAGAGCACCGACTCTCGTCGCGATCACGGGCTTAGCAAAGTTGTACGCGACAGGAACAACTCCACTTTGCGTCGCTTCGGTATATGGAAGGACCACGACTGCAGCACGCTGGAACATCTCTGAACGCTCTTCGTCGCTGATCCAGCGATTGTTTATTTCGAAGCTCTCGGGCCTTTCAATTAGCTTGCGGTAACGGTCGAAGTCATCGCCTTCTCCACCGATGACAATCTTGATGTCGGGGACATGCTCCCGAATCATCGGTTCTGCCTGAATTAGGAATTCGAGTCCTTTGTAGGCCCAAATTCGACCGAAAAAGAGAACGTTGTTGGACTCGGTTTTGTGAGACGACGGGGTGACAGTGTCGCCCATCGCGATGTGCGGGATGACGTGGATGTTTTGCGGCGGAATGGAAAAGTGGTTCTTAACTTCGTCGACCAATGCAGACCCGTGAACGATGACATGATCTGCTTGTCGAAAGCCGTAGTCCATCATCCATTGCGGAGTCTTTTGTGACACAACGTCTCCGGCGTGGTGTCGAGGGTCGTGGATCGTGATGACAAGCGGATACTTCTTTAACGCCCGCAACGCCGTGTTGAACCACAGATGTCCTTGTTGGTAGTGAACCACATCTGGCTGGAATTGATGGACGCGGTTCAGGATTTGGCGGACCGACTGAATCTGCCGAAGGGGCTGGCGGAGTCGCGGTTTTGCGAATGCGTACTGCTGGACCGAGTCAGCTATCGGGTAAGCTTGCGATGAGTCGTCTGCTTCCGGCATCACCAACAGCACATCGTGCTCTTCCGCCATTTCGTTGACGTGAGCGCAGCTGTACTCTTCGAAATCGTAGGTAATCCAGGCGATTCTCACGATGTGGTGGCCTCCGCTTGAGCGTGAGCAGTCGATTCAACAGACTCGCCGGCAGACCCTACGAGTTCATGAAGACGTAACCATGCGTGAGTCAATTCAAGACCGCGCGAAAGATCAAACTCCGGCTGATAGCCCAGTAAGTCGCGCGCCTTTTGGTCGACGTAATAGACCTGTCGAGCATAGAGGTCGTTCAGTTCGTTCCCGGTTGGAGTCGCGTCCAACTCTCCTTTGATCTTCTTCATCAACCTGGATGCGAGACCACCCTTCAAGTAGATCTCCATCAGCTGATCTTCGAATCGCGACAGAACCACATCGGCCAAGCCGCCCACGGCGTCCATCATTCGTGTGCGGAGCTGTGATTTCGTAGAAGAGAACTCTTCAAGCGGTGGCAAACAAAGCGTCGTATTCCAGGCCTCAAAGTAATCATTCCAAGTAACGCGACCTGGGCCGTTCACGTTGAACGTCTCGTTGAGTGCCTCGTCTCTCGTGAGGCACAAGAAGATTGCTTGGATTAAGTCATCCACGTAGACCAGGTTCGCCAGTCCGTTGCACTGTGGGAACTTCCCCCATTTTCCCGACTGAAGCCGTTTAACGCAGTCGACTGTCCACGCTGAACTAAAAGGACCGTAGATCAGTGACGGTCGTAGGATCGACGCATGCACGCCCTTTGATGCGAATTCGCGGACAGCTTCTTCAGCTTCGATCTTGGCGTTGCGATAATCAGCGCCGTTAGCAGTGAAAACAGGCGATTCTTCTGTTAGATCGGAATTCTGCGAATTGTCGTAAACTTCCGCGGAACTTAAGTAGACAAAGCGAGTTACGCCATGTTGCGCCGCAGCTTGCAGCAAGTGCTGGGTTCCTTCGACAATGGACGCTCGATCGCCTGAGTAGGCGCAGTGAATGATTGCATCGACGTCCTTAACGGCGGCGTCGACGGACTGCGGATCCAGGATGTCGCAGAGTACGACATTGCTGGCGTGCCGCGCGACACGAGCGGCGCGAGTCCAGTGTCGTATTGTGCCGACAGGCTGAGCGAAGCCGGACAGCTTCATCGCTTCTACGATTCGTCCACCAAGGAATCCGGATGCTCCGGTAACCAATACGCGTTGGGGCTGTTTCTCTGACATTATTTGCTCCCTCCCCAGTGTGCGTTCCATGGCATGTCGAAAGTTTCCACGCGGTTGTATGCTTCCTCTAACAGTTCAATCGTGGCGACTGTGCTTTCACCGCTGACAAACGGACTTGCCTTGCCGTTAATGGCGTCAGCAAAGTTCTGTAACAGTGGGACCGCGAAATCGGTGTACGCCCGATAGTTCTGCTTACTTGGGCGGACTCTTTGCTTGCTACCGTTGCGGTGACAGACGGTGATTTCGGACCAATCCTCGGCACTTGCTTCGATATACGCATCTCTGCCTTCGATCCGAAATCCATTGTCTAGCCGGCCAAGTCGGCTGACTTTGATTTCGATTTCGCAGCCTTGATGCTCGAGGTTGACGCAGGCGATTGCTTCAGGTCCGCCCAGAGAATCATTCAACGAGCTCACAAGTGTCGGACGCTGTCCAAGCCAATAAAGGACGGAATCTAGTAGATGGACGCCGGTGTCGGACCAAGCGCCTCTGGCACCTTTCGCGAAGTGATGCTGCGACGCAGCTGGCCAGTCAAATTCGATTCCATCGTGGTACCGAATGGATCGAAGCTTCCCAAGTGCTCCGTCAGCGATTAACTGTCGAATTAGTTGATAAGTTGGGAAGAAGCGGCGCGTCTGATTGACGGCAAGGTGAACTTGGTTGCGGTTTGCGATCTCGACTAATTCGCGGGCTTGGGCGGAGTCTTCGGTAAGGGGCTTTTCGCACAATACATGAACTCGATGCTCCAAGAACCACTTGGAGATGTCGAAGTGCGTCGACGGTGGCGTTGCCACAATCACACCATCGACGGCATCGGCAATGTCTCGATAACTAGCGCTCGCGCTTGCTGCGTGAAACTTGGAGGCCATCTCTTTGAGACGCGTTTGGTTGGGGTCGACCAGCACAATGCCGTTTTCCAAGCAGTTGATCTTTTTCAGTGCCGGTAAGTGATAGAGTTCGGCGATGGCTCCGCAGCCTATTACTCCAATGCGAAGTACGCGATTGGCAGAATCGGCGTGCGATTGCCCTGCTGGGTCAGTGTTTATTTTGAGCATCAGATGGCCCTCGTGCGTACGAGTGAACGGACCACGTCCAAGTCTTCCGAACGGATAGCCTGGAAGACGAACAACAGAATCGCGTATGACGAGATGCCGACACCGACGATGATGGGAAGTGGTTTTGCTTGCACTGCGAATAGCAACAGTCCGGCAAGACTGGCTGAGATCGCGATGCGAACGATGGAAACGACTGAGCCTAAGATTTCTCTGCGAGGCATGAGGTAGTGCATGTACAAGAGCGTCGCGAAGAGTCCGCTAAGTACCGTGCCGGCGGCAGCCCCAACGGCTTGATAACGCCAAACCAGAGCCAATGTCACAAGAACATTGAAAGCTAGGCTGAGGGCCGCGACATACATCGAGCGGCGTTGGTCTCCCTGAGCGAACAGGGCGTGGCTGAGAAACGGATTGAGGAATTCGATCAGCAAGCCCCATATTAGGACTTGGAGAATTGTCGTAGCCTCAAAATACTCAGGATCGAATAGCAGGCTGATGATTTGATCGGAAAACACCAGTACCGTAACTGCGGCAGGAATGGCGATCATGCACATGCCGCGAATGGTTTGTTGATACAGCGAGCTGAACTGCGACTTCGATGCGGCGTGTAGCTTTGACATGATCGGAAAAATGGCCGTTGTGTAGCTCTTCGCCAGAACGGAGCCTAGACGGACGACTTTCCATGCTGCCGTATAGAGTCCGACACTGACTTCACCAACCAGAGTTGACAGGACCAGGACGTCCAAGTTCGTGTAGATGGTGGCCATCCAGTTTTCGGCGGCAAAGATCCGCCAACGCTTGATGAACCGACCGCATCGCTTGGATTGGTAGTTCCAATGTAGGTCATGCATCGTACTCAGAGCGAATAAGTACAGTGGCAGCAGAAACAGTCTGACTGCAACCAATATCCAAATCAGCGCGCTCAACCCGTATCCCAGTCGCAATGCGGCAAGGCTCAGCACTATTCTCACAACACTCTCAAGCGTAGTGCCAAGAGTTACGAATTCAGACCGTTCCAGTGCAACGAAAATGGCCTCGCATGCAACGCATAGGGCGGCAGGAAGCAATGCCAGGATGCTGATTCGAATCGCGACGATGGCGTCGTTGGAATAGCCAAGACAGGAGCTCATTAATAGCATGGCCACAGAAGAGCCAAGCCAAAGTGCAAGGTTCAAGACGGTGGCCGACGTGAATAGCTGATTCAGGCTCCGTCGCCAACGCGCTGCATCGCGCGTCAGTAGGATGCCAATCGCAGTTGCTGTCAGGCTAAGGAAGAGTTCAAAGTAGAAGATCGTGATCGAGTACTTCCCAAAGCCTGCAACGCCGAGTTTGGATGCAGCGACCAGCACGAACAAGAAGCTGGCAACCATGCGAATCATGGTCGCAGCAAACAGCATAAGTGTGTTCTTGGATGCTGAACGCAAGATATTAGCGGACACTCTTTGACCCTCCTGCGAACTGCAACACTGAGGAGGGTGCAAGGGAATCGGTCGGCATACGTAGTGTTGCTGCGGAGAGCCCTAGGATGACCCACAGCATTTGCACCTGCGTCCGCGAATTGAAAATGTCGACGAACATGTGAAGCATGTGCCCGAGCAATGCGGCGGTCAAAGCAAGACCTATATGTGCTAGGTCGCGGTCACGAAGCCGCCAGACCTTGATGCCGTTCAGTACGCCGGTTCCAAGCACGCATAGGAAGGCCGCAAGCCCCATGAGCCCAGTTTCGATCCAGACCAAGAGATACTTGCAGTGAATCGTGTAGTACCACTCCGAACGGTACTTCGCTTGATCGGCAAATCGTTGCCCAACGATGTGGCAGTTTCCGGCGCCGTAGCCCGTTATGGGACGCTGGCCAATCATTTCGAATGCGATTGCAGACAGGTGAATACGTGCCTGGGCGGATCCAGAGTCGTCGCCTTGGATTCTGTTTTTGACGACGCGATACATTGGGTACGCACAGAAGACAGCCAATGCCAACGCCATAGTGATCGCCCACTTGGGCAGTTCGCCGCGGAGGTACAATCCCGCTCCAAGTGCCGATGCACCGAGCAAGGACGAGAGAATAGCGCCTCGGGTCTGCGTGAGCATAATCGCCAGTAGTCCGAGTACCATGCCCGCGAAGCAGATCAACTTTGTGAGGCTATCGACACGGCTTAGCGTCAGCGAACTGACCGGAAGCCACATGATGGCAAGGGTGCTGCCAGCCAGGACGGCGGACTGCATAGACCCGGTCGGACGACCATCGACCCAGACGGACAGAATGATCGGGCCTAGCTCGAACATCTTGCCGACGGCAGCATCGCCCATCGCATAGAGCCCGATGATGAAGAAACTCTGCAAGAGTAATGTTGCACTGAGGCATGCAAAGCAAAAGTACAGGTCTTCCCGAAATCGAATCCGATTCGCGAGGAAGATAAACAAGAGGTAGGACTGCCCAAGTAGGAATAGATCGAACAGGCTGAGCATCGGTAGCGTCGCGGAGAAAACGCTGACACCGACTGCCGTCAGGTAAAACAACATTGGCCCACCGAAATTGAATCGATCCCAAAGGTTGCCCCGGGCGGTCGTCGCCTTCGTAAGCCAGACCCAATAGAGCACCGCGAGTGCCAGTGTCGTCACGGACACGTTGAATCCGGCTACCGCTCCCAAAGCAGCATCACGTTCGTGGAACATGAAGTACTTGTCCAGCTGCAGCGGGATTTCCACAATGCCGATCAACAGACAGAGGCGTTCAAGCACACTCAATCGCGCAACGTGCTTGGCGACTTGGGAGTTGGCAGTCCCAACCGCTGGGCGGATCGAATTGGTGGTGTAGTGAACGGCGTGAATCACGATTGAAAGTCTGTCTCTGCGACCTTAGTTTGCTCTCGAGCTTCCCAGTGCTCGCTGAATCCAACCTGGAACATGGCGACGGGTTTTGTTGAGGACGATGCAAAGGATGTTGGCGTTGCCATCGTCGAGATAGCGGAGCATCTTGGTGACTTCCGCATAGGTGGTTTTTTCTGATTCCAGGACAAGAACCACGTTGTCGAGCGTTCGGGCGAGAGCTGCTGCTTCAGGGAAATCTCGAACTGGAGGTAGATCCACCACCATCACTTGATTTCCCTCGACCTGTTTTCGCACGTCACGCAGTCTTGCCGTCAGTGGCTCGAGGCTGCTGTTGAGATGGGCAGAGCCTTTTTCGCGACCGAATGGCACGATGCGGAGTTTGTTGCCAACGTCGACACTACACTCGTCTAGCGAAACCTCTCCAGAAGCGAATCGATTGATTGGGGCGTTGCTCTTCACACCGAACGACTTGGCGACGGAGCGGTTGTCCAAGTCCGCGTCCAGTAGTGTCGTCTGGATTTCGCAGTCGCGGCTGCAAGAGATGGAGAGCTCACGTGCCAGCGTGCTTGTTCCGCTGCCGCGCTCGTAACTAATAACTCCAAGCGTGCTTTGCTCTCCCCAATCCTCGGACAACAGAAAGTCGCAAAGTATTTGTTTACAGACCCGCGAAATCGGAGCCGGCTGTGTTGAGTTCTTTCGCTTCATGCGCGAACGAATCCCCCAGATCTTTTCCAGGGCATACACGGGAGCCGGGATCACGCTTGATTTGACGTGATCAATCGTTCGGATAGCGCTCGACTGCGTTTCTCGCATGAATGCCCACGTCAGTCCGAAGAACGCACCGAATATCGCGGACAACGCCGCAATGACTTTTTTCTTAGGGCTGACAGGGCGCTCGATGAAAGTTGCGGGCTGAAAGATGCTCACATTTGAGATCTTGTCGCGGCCCATGTCGTCGATGACGCGCGACTCTTGCAGTTTGATCTGCAGAGAGTTCAAGCTGGACTCGGCGACGCTAATGTCTCGATCCATGACGGCCAGTCGTTTCTCGTGGCCGAGAAGCCGGTCGACAGCTTCGTTTTTCGTTTGATACTGCTTTTCTTTCGTCGCGATCAGTGACTTCAGTCCCGCGATCTTTTTCTGCAGGTCAACAAGCACAGTGTCGATTCGCTGTAGTGCTGGGTTCGGCGTGGTGTTTTGCTCAACGCTTTTAGGCTGCTCTTCCGCGACAATCGCACGCAGCTCGGCGATCTGCTCCTTGATGACCTGACGCCTTGGGTGATTGGGTTGCAACGTCGCATTAATGCGTTGCTCTTTCGCTTCCAGATCAAAGAGCTTCTGGCGAATTCCACTGTACGCCGTGTTTTGGCGCTCAAGACTTGCTGCAACGATCGTTTCAGGCATGTTATCGCGTGACGACATTGCGTCACGGTATTCGGCCTCCGCCTGTTCAAGTTGCCCTTTAGATGCAAGCAGTTCGGTTGAGATCGCGATCAGTTCTTTTTGGAGCAAATCGCGACTTGTAGTGACGGACATCAATCCGTTCTGTGTCATGAAGTTCGTTCGCTCGCTGGTGAGCTTGTCGAGCTTTGACTCTAGTTCTTCGGCTTGTTGTTTGAAGAAGTCGGATGCGCCCGGCGTGCGCGAAACTTGCATGTGATTGCGGACGAACTCGCGAGTGGTGGTGTCGGCAATTGCCTGTGCCATTTCTGGCGTCTTGGCGGTTGCATTAACTGTGACGACTGCCGACTCGCGAGGGGAAAAGAAGCTGACGGTTTCTTGCAGTCTGCGAACCGCCATTTCGCCATCGCTGATGTTGTCTCGCAGGCCACCGCCGACCAGTAGCGAGTCAACGGCATCACGAGCGATGTTCACGACCGACTTCAGTCGGTGCTTTAATCCTGTTGGTGCAGGTCCATCGCTAGGAAGTGAGCCGTTCAGGATGTTCTCGGCACCCAATTCCTGGACGACGCTTTCCATGACTTTACGACTGCCCAGCACCCCAAGTGCAGAGATGACTTCTTCCATGCGAGTCTTTTGAATCAGTAGCGTTTGCCCACTGACGGTAGCGGTCGGGTCGAGCGCCACGCTCTCTCTGCCTACACGAATCAGTAATTTGGCTTCTGATTCGTAGGCACGCGGCCAGATTAGGATCACTAACCATGCAATGGCGACGAACGTGAGGATGCACGCTGCCACTAGCCATTTGTGTACGAAAGGAATTTCGATCAAGCCAAGCAAGGATGTTGGCGAGGTCTCGAACTGTGGCTGTGAATGGGTTGGGCGCCGGTAGCGGAGTTCCACTTGCGAGCCTGCTGTTGGCATGATCGCATTGGACGTTTCCGACGCGGTACTCTTAGTGTCCATGGACTGAAGCCTCCGAGCCCGCAAACTCGTGAATGGCATCCGTCACGCGCTTGACTTGATCACGTGTCAGTTCCGGGTACATCGGCAGCGAGAGGATCTCGCCGGCGGTTTCAGTGCACTGCGGCAACTGG
>CAYQMZ010000034.1:2224-3349 GCA_964418725.1 uncultured Pirellulaceae bacterium | reverse complement strand
GTACGGCACGGTGGTGCAGTCGTGAAATGGTTGAGCCAGCGGCAGAGGATTGGGGTAGTGGATGCCGCAATGGATTCCGCGTTCAGCCAAGAATTTGCTCAGCTCGTCTCGCTTCGGGTGACGGATCACGAACAGATGGTAGACATGTCGAACGTCCGTGTGCTCATTGGGTAGCAACAGATCCGTGTCGGCCAAGAACTCTCGATACCACCCTGCGACGGTACGACGCTGCTCAGTCCATGTTTCGATGTGCTGCATCTTGGCCAGCAAGACACAAGCCTGCAGCGTGTCTAGGCGGGAGTTGTACCCCAGAAGGTCGTGCCGGTTCTTGACCTTCTGACCATAATTTCGAAGAAGTTGCAGTCTCTCTGCGAGTTGCTTATCGCTGGTTACGACGGCTCCTCCATCACCGAATGCTCCCAGGTTCTTGCCTGGGTAAAAGCTGAAGCAGGCAAGATCTCCGAATGAACCACACCGCTGACCACCAAGTTCGGCACCATGGGCCTGTGCCGCGTCTTCGATGACTCGCAAGTTGTGGTCTTTCGCGATCGACAGGATTTCTTGCATCCTCGCCGGTTGTCCATAGAGATGAACCGGCAGGATTGCCTTAGTGCGTTCCGTCACCGCCTGTTCGATCAGCTGCACGTCAACGTTGAAATCCACCGGATCAATATCGACGAAGACCGGCTTCGCTCCGGTATGTGCGATTGCAAACGGAGTTGCGGCGAACGAGTTGCCCACGGTAATGACTTCGTCGCCGGCGCCGATCTCTAGTGCTCGCAAGGCGAGATGCAATGCTTCGGTTCCGTTGGCCACGCCGACGCAGAAAGCCGACTGGCAATACTGAGCGAACTGCTCTTCGAATTCTTGTACTTCTTTCCCAAGTATGTAGCGGGCCGAGTTGATTACGTCAGCCATGCGCTCCAGCACGTCGTCGCGAATTTGACGTGACTGTGTGGCAAGGTCTACGAGTGGAATTGGGTTAGTAGTTTGTTGAATCATGGTCGGAAATGTGAGGGGAAATGATCTGTTGAACACGTGGAAACGCGAACTTACGGAAGTAGCTGCGATGGAGAGCTGCCGCGTTTGATTGCGTTCAGCCACGCGTCGAACTCGATACCGCAG
>CAYQMZ010000034.1:0-2214 GCA_964418725.1 uncultured Pirellulaceae bacterium | reverse complement strand
CTGGGGCGATGGTTTCGGGGACACGGTTGCCACAAATGCAGACATCAGAGACGTACTTGGCAGGTACGCCAGCGACCAAACTGAAGGGAGGTACATCCTTGGTCACTACGGCGCCGGCGGCGATCATGCAAAATTCGCCCAATTCCACGCCTGGGCATATCGTCGCCGAAGCGCCAATCGAGACTCCGTATCGAACGACAGTCTGTTCCAGCCAATCCAGTGACTCATAGCGATGGGCAATGGATGGCATGCGAGGCGAGCGTGGAGTCCGATCGTTGGTGAAGGCAACGTTAGGGCCGACGAACACCGCATCTTCGATCGTAACGCCATCCCAGATGCACACTTGGTTTTTGATCGTTACGTTGTCACCGATGACTGCACCGCGTTCGATGAACGAGTGGTCGCCGATGTTGCAGTTGTCGCCAATGCTTGCGCCATCCATCACATGGGCGAAGGCCCAAATGTTGGTCTGTTTGCCAATGCAGTCGGTCTCGACGAGCGCCGTAGGATGGATCATGTTGAACTCGCTACCTTAGGATTTCCGGACAAAGAAATCGGCTGTCCGTTTAGCTGCATCGATTCCTTGGCGGCTTCCAACACCTCAACGACCTGCAAGCCGTTCTTGCCATCGGTGAGTGGTAGGTCGCCTTCGTTGATACAGCGAACAAAGTCCGAGCACTCTGCTTTCAGCGGCTCGCGTTCCCTCACGAATGGGCAGTAGCTGCCACCGTATCGGTAAGAAATTTGGAATTCAGCAAAATCAGCAGATCTGGCAGGTTGGTCAATTCCTTTGTCGAAGATCTTGATCTTCTCCTGGTCGAGGTCATCGTAGACTGCCATTTTCTTGTCACCGACGACTGTCAACACGCGCTCCTTGCGTGGATCTAGCCAGCTGACATGAACCATCCCCATTCGATTGTTGGCAAACTTCATGGTGAGGTTGCACACGTCATGAATGCCTGGTTTCAGACGGTCAAAACCCGAGCATGCTACCGTTTCTGGCTGTTCGCCCAGCAGGTAGAGGATCATCGAGATATCGTGCGGGGCCAAATCGTAGAGCGATCCGACATCCTTTCGGACTGGTCCCAGGTTGAGTCGACGGCTGCTGATGTAATTGATGTTGCCTAGGTCACCGTTTTGAATGATCTCTCGTAGCTGAATGACGGGAGATGCATGCAAGAACACATGCCCAACGAACAGAACTCGGTTTCGCTCATTCGCGATTTTGATGAGTTCTTCGCACTGTTCGGAGTTTTCCGCCAACGGCTTTTCCACAAACACATGCAGATCGTGTTCGAGTGCTTTCTTCGCCATTGCATGGTGCGTGGTCGTCGGCGTCGCCAGTACGACGGCGTCAACCAAATCTCTGTCCAGCAACGCGTCGAAACTCTCGATCGGGTATACGGACGGAAAACGGTCCTTGATGCGAAGCAGTTGGTCGTAGCTTTGGTCGCACACAGCGGTGAGTTTGCAGTCCGCCATTTCGGAAAAACAGCGAACAAGGTTGGGCCCCCAGTAGCCAAGCCCTACGATTCCAACACGTAACATCGAAGTTTTCCTTGCAGCGAAAAAATGAGAATCAGCACGCTCGGTGCTGGGAATGGACGGTGAGTTTGGCGACGGACCCTAGGAATTGGCTCCGAAAGCGAGCACAAAAACTGTCCGCGACAGAATCCAGATGTCAGTCATTGGCGAAAGTTGGTCGACATACCGCACGTCTAGGTCGATCATCTGTCCAAAACTGAGGTCGTTCTTGCCACTGACTTGCCAGAGTCCGGTCATGCCAGGCAGGACTTCAAACCGTCGTAGCTCGTAATTCGTCTCGTAGTCTTCGAGCCACAACACATCGGGACGCGGCCCGACCAGGCTCATTTCCCCAGTAAACACGTTCCAAAGCTGTGGAAGTTCGTCGAGAGACAGTCGACGCATAAGCGCACCTCCGGGGATTAGCCGCGAGGCGTAATCCGGTTTGGAAATCGGCGCGGTGGACGTGAGGCCTCTCAGATAGTCACGATGTGAAGCAGCCCCCTCATCGATGTGCATCGTACGGAACTTGAGGATCTGAAATGGCTTAGCACCCAATCCCAAACGTTCTTGCCGAAAGATGACCGGCCCCTTCGAGACAGACTTGATGTACGCTGCGAGCACTAGCAGTAGCGGCGCGGAAAGGATTCCAAGAACGACGGAGCCAGCGACGTCCATGGTGCGTTTCCA
>CAYQMZ010000033.1:0-21283 GCA_964418725.1 uncultured Pirellulaceae bacterium | reverse complement strand
TGCTTTGGGTCAGCGACAAATGGAAACGGCTTGGGAGTTTGCCCCGAGTGCACCAAGCTATTGGGCCCCAAACTATCCGGTCGGACAAAGTTGCGATCGGTCGTCATGATCCACTTGTCGAATTCGAAACCGTCCTCTCGCATCGAAAAGCGAATCGTGTGCTCGCCCGGTTCGACGTCTAGGAAGATCTTGTGAGGTTCACCGCAGTGTTGCTTCTCCGTGCGTTGCTTGCTCTCCCAACGCCACGACTGTTTGCCTTCACACCACTGAAGACGCTGCCCCGTCGCAGGCCACTTCCCATCGATCCCCACATGCAAACCGTTGTCTTCGGAACCTGTCGAGTAGGCTCGTACCCACACGTAGTATCGACCGCCTTTGGTGAAGTTCACTTTGTAACTGAGGACCGCCATCTTGCCCGCTTCGGGCGCAAAGTTAGTACCGCGAATTAGCTTGTCGGCATGCGTGCGCCGCGTATCCGGCAGAATCTCTAGATAGGCACCGCCACTTGCTCCGGCGATGTGCGAAGGATCGCCATCAGGCTTGATGCCAGGCGCACCGTCAGCCTTCGTGAGATGAAACGCTCGCTTATCCGTTTTTGTTTGGTCGAAGAAGTGTTCTGCCTCAACGGCCACCAAACCGTCTTTCTCAGCAAACACTAAGTCGTCCCCAACGATTGGTTGGGCCATGTCGGCGGACGTTGGCAAAGCCAAACACGAAACCAGAACAACGAAGACGAAAACGCGTACCAATTTGCAAAACATCGATTGAGTACTCCTCTAGGTAGTTGCCGCACCAAAATTGCGCAGTCAACCTTGCGTTGAATTGAACGGTGTGGAGGTAGGCAGGTAGGATTCGCTGCATCGCGTTGTTTGGTCGCTCCGATGCAGCAATGTAGTGGCTAGACGCTTTCGGCGACCTTGGAAAGGTTGGCAGCAACGGCTTCCGCGACATCAATGGTCGACGAGGTTCCGCCGATATCGGGAGTCAGCACCGAGCCATCGTGAAGCACTTTCTCGACAGCTTGCTCAATGAGTGTCGCCGCAGTTTCGCAGTTCTTATCTTTGTGCTTGTCGCCCAGCCAATCGAACATCATGCTGGCCGAAAGAATCGTCGCCAGCGGGTTTGCGATGTTCTGACCCGCAATCGTGGGAGCCGTACCATGAGACGGTTGAAACAGTCCTCGGTGTTCGCCGATTTCGCCGGACGGCCCCAAGCCGAGACCACCAACGATCCCCGCGCCCAAGTCGGAGAGGATGTCTCCAAATTGGTTTTCCATGACCAAGACATCAAAGTCCCAAGGATTCTGCACCATGTAATAGCTCATGGCGTCCACATAGACTGCCTCGGCTTCAATGTCCGGATGCGACTTGGCGACGTCGAAGAATACTTTTCGGAACAGTGCAAGACTGCGGAAGACGTTCGCTTTGTCGACGCACGTGACCTTCTTCACACCATCCTTGGGGCGACCGTTTCTGCGAGCCGCCAAATGAAACGCGAAGTCGACAACTTGTGCGGTCCCCTTTCGCGTGACCACCAACGTGTCGGTGGCCACATCGTCCCCGACCATGCTGCCACCACCGAAGGACGCAAATAGTCCCTCAAGGTTCTCGCGGATCACGATCAGATCAATGCCCGGCCCAGTATCCTTCAATGGACACGGTGCGCCAGGATAGAGCTTCACGGGCCGAACTGCCGAATGCAGATCCATGGCACGACGGAGCCCCACCATCATTGTCGGCTGAACTTCCGTTCCATCCGGCCGTCGCACGTCAGGCAGACCAATTGCACTCAACAGGACAGCATCCGCGTCGACGCAGTCTTGAAGAACTTCGTCCGGCATGGCGGTTCCGGTTTCTCGATAACGCTGTGCTCCCGCATGATGCGACGTCAGCGAAAACTTCAGATCGGATATCTCGTTCGACAGTCGATCCAGGACGATCTGCGTCGCGTCCATGCACTCAGGCCCGATTCCGTCGCCCGGAAGGAGTGAAATGCGATAATTCTTCATTAAGAGTTCTCGTCAGTAGGGGTTGATTGTATCCAGGACTCTACCGTTTTTGATTTCAGCCATTTGCTGACGGTAGCGTCGAATTCTTTGAAGTGTTCACTTTGCAAGTGGGCGTCGAATGCCGCACGACTGTCATATTTCTCGTACAGAAAGCACTTCTGTTGATCGTCTTCGTCGAAGCAAACATCGAATTGCCGACAGGCTTCCTCGAGTGCTAGGGACTGAGTGGCCTGCTTCATCATCGCGGTCCTAAACTCGGATACGAATTGGGCTTCAACTTCGAAGGCAACAGTAATTACGAACATGGCAGGTTTGTAGTTTCTAAGTTGAACGATTGTCTGCAAGCTTCTGACGCGTTTCGCGTTCGACCAGTTGTTGCTGCTGCTTTTCGGTCAGAAAACGAGTCGGCCTGTCCCGCAACATCAAGAACAGCTTTGCGGTTTCTTCGAGCTCTTCGGTTGCGTAAACCGCCGCATCCAAGTCTTTTGCCGCAACTACCGGTCCGTGATTGGCCAACAATACCGATCGAGCATGAACGGCCACCTTCGCCACAGCGTCGGCAAGCGCCTTGTCGCCCGGCGCGAAATATGGAACCAACGGCAATTTGCCGACTCGCATCACGTAGTAAGCCGTAATCGGCGGCAGCACGTCGTTCTCGTCAATGTCCGCCAGGCAGGAAACGGCCACGGAATACGTGGAATGCAAATGCACGATCGCCTGTTCTTTGGCGCGCACGTCGTAAACGGACAGATGAAGGAACGCCTCCTTCGATGGCTTGTCGCCGGAAAGCAAGTCTCCGTTCCAACTGAGCTTCGAGATCCGATCTGGGTCAAGTCGCCCCATGCATGAATTGGTTGGAGTTACCAGAATTCCATCTGGCAGCCGCACGCTGATGTTGCCGGAGCTCCCACACGTAAACCCTCGCTCGAATAGCGACTTGCCGTGCATGGCGATGCGTTCTCGAAGCTCGCGTTCGCTCATGAAAGTAACTCCAATGCACGCTCGAAAAAGTCGTCTTCGCCAAAGTTACCTGACTTCAGTGCCAGCGCCAGTCTCTGATCGCCCATTGTCTCTGTCCACGGAACACCAGGACAGATCTCCGGCCCGATGCGAAGCGCACGTATCCCCAGCTTGCTCACGACGGCACCGGACGTCTCTCCGCCGGCCACAACCAATCGCCCGACACCTAAATCAGATACAAGCTTCGTCGCCACATCTGACAAGAATGACTCGATGGCCTCCGCAGCAACACTTGCGCCGTGGCGACCTTGAATTTCTGCGACTTGATCGGGCAATGCTGAAGAAGAGATCAATAGTGGTGCGTCCGCGTCGTTCTCACGAGCCCACGCCATAACTTGCCCAAGTGTTTGCTCCGGCTGTTCGATCAACTGTGCAACGTCCACCGTCCAGCAGGGTATCTTCGATTGCATCCAAGCGACTTGCCTATTCGTGGCAGACGAACAACTGCCAGCAATTACCAGCGATCTTCCTTCAAACCTAGGCATCGTCGGTTCATATCGTGACGTCCGTAACAGATCCGTCTCACGATACGCTTCAGGCAGGTAACGGCCAATCCCCGATCCACCGGTGACCAACGGCATCCAGGCAATTGCCGAAGCGATGTTGGTCAGATGTTCGTTGTTGCACGCGTCGGTCACCACGAACGAATAGCCATCGTTTGCCAGCGTCGAAAGATTACCGGCGACCGTTGAAATCGATTCTAGGTCGGCCGCCTTCAGCAACCCAACCCTCCGATCGCACTGCTTTCCTAAGAAACGCACTAAGTTAGCATCCGTCATCGGGTTCAGCGGATGGTTTTCCATTCCCGACTCATTCAACAGCTTGTTGTAGACGAACAGATGCCCTTGGTAGACAGTTCTTCCGTTCTGTGGAAACGCGGGACAAAAGACGGTCTGACGTGCGTCCAATTCGTCGAGCAGTGCCGCCGCGACAGGCCCGATGTTCCCCTCGGCAGTTGAGTCAAACGTTGAGCAGTACTTGAAGAAGATTCGACCAATTCCGAATTGCGTGAAATTGCGCAGGCAAGCAAGCGATTGCTGAATGGCTTCTTCGCTTGGTATCGAGCGAGTCTTCAGCCCCACGACAACGGCATCAGCATCCAACTGTGCGAGCTCATCGACCGAGGGAATTCCCAACAATTGCACGACGCACATCCCGCCCTGCACCAAATTGATGGCCAAGTCGGTAGCCCCCGTCACATCATCGGCAATGCAACCTAAGACCGGCGTCCGTTTCGAATTGTTTTGCGACTGACCTGACATTTGCGACTAAAACGACTCGCTTCAAACTATTTTTCGATGGCGATTGCTCGAACGGGCGAACCGTCGCCCCCACGTATCTTCATGGGTAACGCAACAAACTCGACCGTTGGTTGGTGTATCTGATCTAAATTCGCGAGTCCCTCGACGATCACGACTTCACCACGAAACAGCGTTTGGTGTACCTCGGTCAGTTCAGTCATGTTGTTTACGTCAGCAACCGATGGAGGCTCTACACCAATCAATCCGACCTTTTGTTCCACCAACCATTCGGCAAGCTCCAAGGAGATACGCGGCAGTTCGTTTCGATACTCGGGCGTCCCGTAACGCTTGTGCCAGTCCGTTCGGAAAAGCAGTCGGCATCCAGGCGTGACATGTTGCTCCGCGGGCTTGAGATCTTCGATCTGAATTAGCTGCTTCGGCTCGGCAGGCGCAACGTTCACAATGGTCGCCGGACCTACCACGACGTCCAGCACCTGCTCGTCGAGCGTGCGTCCATCCGGAAGGAAATGTCGTGGCGCATCCATGTGAGTGCCGCAATGAGAATACAGCGACAAAGTCGTTGCGTTCCAACCATCCTCGTCCAAGCGCCGCGCCGTACTGATTTCGACGCCGGGCATATCCGCATCAATCGTCAATGAAAGGTCGATGATTCTCATGACTGGATACCTCGAACTGGTTGTCGAGATTCGGCAGACTGATAGACCGCTTCTTGGACGGCCAGCGTCTTCAAGTATTCGCTGCCGCTGGTCTCGAACGACTGTCCTCCAATCAGCGAATCGACAAAATGACGCTGCGTCGCGAGCACACAGTCCCCGGCGAAATTTCGCTTCTCATGCTCGTACGCATGGTCTTGTTCCTCTTCCCCGAGTCGCTGAACGGTCATGCGGCCATCTTGATACAGTCGTATCGATCCTCCGTTGCCTTCAACCAACACATCACCAAACGTGTAGCGAGGGTCATCCACGTTCGTTTCGTTGAATCGATTGGCATCCCAAAGGCCGGTCGCTCCGCTAGTATGCTCGAAGAAGATCGTGCCGGCATCCTCGCCCGCGATATCCGGGTTCAATCGTCGAAGTGACGCATAGACGCCAGAGATCTCTCCGCTGAGGTAACGCAGCGTGTCGATGAAGTGCACTCCTGTTTCGAAAACCAGGAACTGCTGCATGTCCCGGAAATATGGCTGCCTCGCCAAATACGCATCAGGTTGCCAGCCATCGCCGGTACGCGTTCGAATCTGAATCGAATGCAGCTTGTCGCCGATAGCATTGCGATTCAACAGTTGCTTAATTTCGCGGTACCACGGCTGAAACCGAAAGTTCTCGTGCACCATCAACGGCACCCCAGCCTCGTCCGCCGTTGCCACCAATTTCTTGGCCTCGGAAATCGAAGGAGCCAACGGTTTCTGGCAGATAATCGCGACATTGTGGCTGGCGGCTTCGCGAACCAAGTCGAGGTGCGAGTCGGGTCGAGTGATAATGTCTACGAAGTCAGGTTTCTCACGAGACAGCATCGCCCCGAAGTCGTCGTAGCATTGCTGAACGTCATACTTGGCTGCTGCCGCTTGGGCCCTCTCCTGATCGGCGTCGCAAACAGCAACAAGGTCAACAGCATCCAGTCGATTCCATGCATCGAAATGGAACTGGCTGAAGTATCCTGCCCCAATCACTGCTCCCTTCAGCTTTGTCATCTAACCACCTCCCGCCGAGCACTGCGAATGTAGCTTGCAGAGGAAGTGCTACTGGCCAAGTATCGCCACGAAGTGGAGTGTGCGAATTCGTCTTCAACTTGCTGCACTTGGACTTGTTCGTGTTCAGCGTCCGGTTCGTCGACAGGAGCGTCACTCTTCGCATCGAAAATAAACTTCGTGTAGATCAACGCGGAAAGCACGCCAACGAACAAGATGGCAAAGAATGCCAAGCGAATGTTCAACGCCTGCTTTGAAATCGGCTTCAGCTCGCGTAGCGGGTTCATCATCGTCCACGCAAATACAGCCAGCACGTTCATCGCCGCGGCAAAGACAAAAAAGGAATTGGCGGTGCCCTGCACTTCCGCAAAGACTGGCATAGTGATGTTGGCGACAAAGAACGGAAAGGCAACTGCACTGACGGCGGCGCCCATGTTGCCGACCATATTCATCGCGGCAGAAACGGCTCCAGACCGACTGCCTCCAATGTCCATACAGAACGCCCAGCTCGGTGAAAGCGTCATCTCGACACCGAAAATCGCGATCGAGAAACAGACGATGAATGGCACCACGGAATCAGACTGAACGGTCTGCGTACAAAGCAGCAACCCCAACGCCCCCAGTGCATAGCCAACCATCGCTGGGAGACGGCGAGACAGCACCGGCCGACCTGCACGGTGCAGCGAAGTCACCATGTAGCCCGACAACCAGAGAGCAAGTGCACCGAACAAAAGAGGAATCGAAGAGTACCAGCCGAATTCCTCGCCCCAAGTATCGACGATGTAAGGGCGAAGCCACGTCATGCTAATGAAGAACGTGATATTGCTGGCAGCATATTGGAACATTGCCAGCAACACGTTGGATGACGTCACAATCTGAATGTAAGGAATGGCCGTATTGTCGGGTGCGTCGTCTTCAGCAATTCCAGTTTTGATGATCTCCAGTTCTGCTTCGCCGACGGACTGGTGGTCGGCCGGGTCGTTGCGATACCAGAACCACCAAACAAGGCCCCAGACCAACCCGATTACCGCGTTGGCCACGAACGTCCAGCGCCACCCGATCACCCGAATGACCTCGGGCATCACGACTAACGAAGCAGCAGCTCCGATCCGCGCTCCCGAATGAAATATGCCTTGGCCCAAACCACGTTCTTTGGCGGGCAGCCATGTGTAAAGAGCACGCGTAGCACCTGGGTAAGCACCAGCTTCACCGACACCAAATAAGAATCGAACGATCAGCAGACTGATAGCCGTGTAAACGGCGCCGGTTAGTGCCGTAAAGATGCTCCAAATGATGACCACCACCGTCAACGCACGTCGAGGGCCTGCGCGATCGCTGTACCAACCGGCAGGAATCTGAAACAGGGCGTAACCAATCGCAAAGATCCCGAATGCGTACCCCATTCGTTGGTCGGTTAACCCAGAAATGTCGTCCTGCATTGCATCTTTGGCAGTCGAGATGCAAATGCGATCCATGTACGTATTGACTGTGTGCAGAAACAACAGCAGCACCAGCCAGTAGCGTTGGTAGGTCATCGTTCAGACTTCCAATCCGTATCGAAACCAAGACGCGAGAGACCACGCCCGCGTGTGTTCTCGATTTCTCTCTCCGCCGCAGATTCTAACGCGGCAATCATTCATGTAAAATGAAAGAATACAAAAACATCTTTTACGTTGCACAAATGCTGGGTTAGTAACGTGTACCGCTCCGCCAAACTAAGCGTTCAACAGCTGTTTACCTTCCGCAAAGTCTACGAGCTTGGCGGATACGCAACGGCCGCCGCAGAATCGGGAATGTCGGTTGCGTCGATTTGGCAACATATTCGTGCCGTCGAACGCGCGTACGAAGTTCAGCTATTTAGGAAAGTTGGGCGACGCGTTGAAGCTACCCCCGAAGCTGCCAAGCTTTACGAAGTACTGGACGAGATTCTAGTCGACTTGGAATCCACGTTCGATGTGATCGGCAACGAAACGGAAGACAGTGATCCAATTCGCATCGTCGCCGGCAATCGCATGATGATGGAGGACCTAACCGAACCATTTGCCGCGTTTGGAAAACGGTTCTCTAACCGATTGATCATTCGTGGTGGCAACAACAAAAGAGCGGAACAACTTTTGATTGACGAAGAAGCTGATATCGGGCTGAGTTTAGAACCCGCTCCACAACGCCAGTCGGCCAAGATCCACTACGAACCGGCCTACTTCGTCGATTTCCTGGCAGTCACACCGAAGAGACATCCGTACGTAAAGACCGAATCAGGTTCCCTTCGCGAACTGGTTAAGCACCCATTGGTTGTTACCGCTAAAGGCACGCACGGTCGCGAGGCACTCGAACAAGCGCTGTACCGCGAGCGGCTCGATGCGTTGATCGCCGTCGAAACAGATAACAGCGCGTTCACCATCGCATGTGTCCAAGCAGGTATGGGACTGGGAATCGTGGCTGGCAGACCAGATGGAAAGCTGTGCCAAAAGCTGGCGACCAAGTCACTTCGTCGCCAACTAGGCCGTCGACAAATCGTCATGATGTGGCGCAAAGGCCGGCGACTGACGGAGCCACTATTGGCCCTGGTCGAGAGCGTCAAAGAATACCGCTCCGCAACTTAGAAGGACTTCACTGGCGAAGGACTTCACTGGCGAAGGACTTCACTGGCGAAGGACTTCACTGCCCAGTGAATAGAAAAACGCCACGTGAGTTCACGCGGCGTATTGTTGTCTTTCAACAAACGTCTGCAGGCAGCAGACCGTGGTTCGAAGTTAGCGTCGTCGACGCCGAGCAGCGAGGCCCAACAGGCTTCCCATTCCAAGCAACGCCAAACTCGCAGGCTCAGGAACAGAAGCAGCAACATTGGCAGTTCCAGCAGCCTCGAAAGGTTGCAAAATCGAATCAGCGACCGTGAAGCCGTTGCCATCGTTCACGCCAGTAAAGCTAATCGCCAACGAAAGCGAATCTGGATCCAACAAAGGTGCCAGCGATCCGCCGGTTACCGAAGCCAAATCGATATTGATGAAACTCCCGGTGGCAGACGGTCCCATTGCACCGCTGATACTTCCATCCTGTAGCAAGCCAGACAGCAGTAGACCGTTCGAGTCATCAATCAATTTGAACTCGCCACCCGTCGTTGGTTGCACGACAAGCCCGCCAGCAATCAACGCGGCGCCGTCAAGCTTGACGTCAGACAGCGAGAAAGAAGCGGTATCCGAAACGATGTCGGTCATCCCGCTAAGGAACCCAGTGAAATTGACGTTCGTATCTTGGTCACCAAGTGTGGCCACGCCTCCGTCGCTCAACGTCGAAAGCGTATCACCAACCAATTGGAAGTCTTCACCGGCACTTCCAAGGTCGAATTTCAAAATGGTCTCTGCGAACGTGGCGGAGGAGGCAAGGCTTACAAGGGCGAGAGTAATAATCGTGCGGGTCATGGTGTCGGCGGGTCGTTTGGTAAGTGGAGGAATGTCACTAACACCGAGACTGATCGAGATTCCTCAATGACGCTAGGCTGGCGCGGGCCAATTGGGCGTAGCGTTTTGTCAACAAGCCGGAACAATCGTGAATAACGCCGTAAGCAATCCGTTCAAGGTCTGCGCAACTGGAACGGCCGGCCTAGCCTACCTGCCTGCCTCTTCGAGAAACTCGTGACCACTTGTTGCATCAGTGCAATGCAACGACCTCACGACAGAACACAACGAGCAATATCGCTTGCGGCTGACCGCCAACGAGTCTCGCTATCGCATTCAGTTGAGGCGAGCGACTGATTCTCGTTCGATCAATTCGCCGCGAAACTCTAGCGATGTGAAGGCCTCGCCCTTGATCATACTAAGGACTGCCGTAGACGCTCGCTCGCCGATCTCACGAGCCGGTTGCCGTATGGTCGTCAGTGGCGGCGTCATGTAAGAAGCTTCCATCTGATCATCGAACCCGGTTATTGATACGTCTTCAGGAACTCGCAGTTGATGGCGGTACAACGCCAATCGCACCCCAAAAGCCGTCAGGTCGTTGGCCGCTACGATTCCCGTGAAATCAGACTTCTGCGCCAACAGTCTCTCGACAGCACGTACGCCAGATTCCGCCGAAAAGTCACCCTGCTGCACCAGCCCCAAGTCCAGAGGCAACCCAGCCTCGAGCAACGCTTGTTGGTAGCCTGCGAAACGGTCAACTGAGTCCTGATGCGTTTCAAGACCGCGAACGATCGCGATCCTTCTGTGGCCTCTTTCGATCAGATGCTTCGTTGCTTGGTAGCCACCGTCCACATTATCCATGTAGACGCATTGCAACGTACCGCCCTGCACCTGCCGAGCGGCAATCACTGTTGGATGCCCGTCACAAAGCGAGGCCAATTCTCCGGCCGGAACGCTGCCGCCGATCACGACCAAGCCATCCACACGTCGTCCGAGCAAAGCGCGAATGGCGTCGACCTCTTCGGTACTATCCCATCGACCGTCAACAAAGATTGGCGAGTACCCCGTACCAGATAGCCCTGCGATCACGCCTTGCGCTATCGTGTCATAGAACGGACTGCCAATGACCTGAGTCAGCACTCCAATGGTCATCGACCGCCCCCGGGCAAGGCTCGAGGCGACCACATTCGGCTTGAAACCCAAGCGCTCAATCGCTTCCAACACAGCCTTTCGCTTGTCTGGGTGCACCGCAGCCGTGCTGTTCAAGACGCGCGAGACAGTACTTTTGGAGACGTTGGCAACCCGGGCAATATCCTGGATTGTGACCTGTTTCTGCCCCATAGCTCTACGCGGCACCCTGAAATCGTTTTCAACCGAACAAAATCAAGTATAGTCGCTTGAATCGATCATTGCATTGGATACGATGAAACCGCTTTCAAAAGGGAGATCTGAGATGAATGCGGTCAAAGCCCCAACACTTGTTGAGGATAGAATCGGTTTCGGCCAAAAGGTCGCCTACTCGGTCGGGATGCTGGTCAACAACCTGCAAGCCGCGGCCATACCAGCAATGATGGTTGTGCTCAATCTCGGCCTCGGGCTCGACCCACGCCTGGTCGGCATCATTGGCTTCCTGCCCCGTATTTTTGACGCGGTTTCGGATCCGATGATTGGCTACATCTCGGACAACACACGTACAAAATGGGGACGACGACGACCATTCATCTTTGTCGGCGCCATCGTCGCTGGGTTAGTGTTCGCGGGAATGTGGCAACTGCCCGAAGGGATGTCCAAGACGTTCTACTTTTGGTTCTTCCTGAGCGCGTTAATCACATACTTCTTGACGTATACGGTGTATGCCACGCCCTTCGTTGCGTTTGGTTACGAGATGACGCCTGACTATCACGAGCGGACGCGTCTTCATGCGTTTGCGAACGCGGTGGGCCAACTCGCGTGGATCGGAGCGCCGTGGATCTGGATGATCATGGCTAGTTTCGAAGACAAGGTAACCGGCGCAAGTAGGCTAGGGCTTTGCTTCGGACTTATCATCGTGTTCTTAGGAATGGTGCCGGCGATCTTCTGCCGTGAACGGATTCCTGAACAACCGACCGATGCGAAAAGCAAATCCGGCCTTTCAGGCTTCGCCCAGAACCTCAAGGAGTTCTTCGCCAGCATCGCGACCACGATGAAGTGCAAACCGTTCGTGAAGCTATGCGCTGCTACGTTCCTAGTTTTCAACGGCTACCAGCTTGGTGTGTCCTTCGCCCTCTACGTGATGATCTACTATCTGTTCGGCGGCGATGACCAAGCAGCGGGTGCGCTGAATGGTACGTGGGGTTCCCTGACGGCAATCTGTACGATCGGCGTGATTCCACTGACGGCATTCATCTCCGAAAAGCTCGGCAAGCGGAAGACATTCATTGTCACCATATCGCTGTCCATCCTTGGTTATGCAATCAAGTGGTTTGGGTACAACCCTGCTTTTCCCTACTTGCTCCTAGCGTCCTGTCCATTTGTGGCCTTCGGTACCGGAGCCCTGTTCACCCTGATGGGATCCATGATCTCGGACGTCTGTGACTACGATGAACTGCAATCCAACCAGCGCCGAGAGGGAGTCTTCGGGGCGATCTATTGGTGGATGGTCAAAGTGGGTCTCGCTCTAGCGGGGCTGATCGGCGGCTACCTACTTGTGGCATCTGGCTTTATCACACCTGAGCCTGGAGCAACCGAACCAGTGGTGCAAACCGCCGAAACGATGTTCTATCTCCGAGTTTTCGACGTCGTGATACCGATCGTCACCTCCAGCATTGCGCTCGCAATCATGTGGTCGTACGAGATTTCGGAAACTCGGGCACATGAGATTCGAGCCGAGCTCGAGCAGAGACGAGGCAAGTTGGGTGACGCGGCATCTACCTAGAACATTCCTTGATCTTAGATCGGCTCTACTCGTCTCCTAGTGCCTTCAACGCAACAAACTTCATTTGCGATCAAACTATGCTTCAACATCACGACCAAGTAACCGGGGAATTCGTCTCGTTGGACGGCGAGGAGTACTACCGTATTGCGAACGCGCATCGCATGCCGGACTTCTTCATGTCGCTGGTAGGCCCCAGCGATCACTGGATGTTCATTTCCAGCACCGGCGCGTTGACGGCTGGTCGTTGCGATCCAGACTCTGCACTGTTTCCCTACGGTTCGGACGATCAGATCTCCGTGGCGCAGTCGAAGACGGGATCGACAACGCTGCTTCGGTTTGCGAACGGCAATGAACTTTGGGAGCCATTCACGACCGATACGACATCCAACAATGTCATTCGTCGCAATCTGTACAAGAACCCGCTAGGCAACAAACTTGTTTTTGAAGAGCTTAACGAAACACGAAATCTGACGTTTCGATATCGCTGGACTTTCAGCGAAAAGTTCGGATTCGTGCGAACCTGCCGACTTGAAAACAACGGCGACAAAACCGTCTCCTTCGAGTTGATGGACGGCCTACGCAACCTGCTGCCCTACGGCGTGGGCAGCGACTTTATGATGCGATTCAGCAATCTTGCCAACGCGTACAAGAAAAGCGAATTATTAGACGGATCCGGACTGGGGCTTTTCTATCTGAGCTCGATCCCGACAGACCGAGCCGAGCCAAGCGAAGGCTTGATGGCAACAACGGTCTGGCAGTCGGGTCTAAAGCCGCAAGCAGCCTTGCTTTCGACGCAGCAACTGGACGCGTTCCGAGCCGGCGAAGATGTACACACCGAGGTCGACGTCCGCGGTCAAGCAGGAGCATTCCTGTTGTGCCAGACCGTAGAACTGGCGGCTGGGCAAGCGATTGAATGGAACGTCGTTGCTGAGCTTGCTCAAGACCACGTTGATGTGGTCCGAACGGATGCCTGGCTGCAGAGCGACATCGACCATACAGCAGAAGTCGCTACCGACGTCGAGGCCAGTGAACAAGATTTCCTGCGCATCGTTTCATCGTCCGACGCACTTCAATGTGGCTCAAACGCGCGACGATCCAATCGTCACTTGTCCAACACCGTCTTCAACGTCATGCGAGGCGGTATTCCGTTACGAGACTACTTGTTTGACTCTGACGACTTTATTCAGCACGTCGCGGGCTTTAATCTCCAAGCATTCGAACGTAACGAAGACTTGCTACGTGCTCTTCCATGCGAACTTACGGCGGCAGACCTGCAGTCACACATCGCCGACTCAGCAGACTCCGATCTCCGACGTCTGGCACTCGAGTATCTACCGCTGGCATTCAGTCGCAGACACGGTGATCCAACCCGGCCGTGGAATCGCTTTGCTATCCATTTGCGATCGCAAAGCGGGCGAACGAACCTCAACTACCAAGGTAACTGGCGTGACATTTTCCAAAACTGGGAGGCACTAGCGTTTTCGTTCCCTGATTTTTCGACGGCCATGATCTGCCGATTCGTGAACGCAACAACGGCCGATGGTTACAATCCGTACCGAGTCACGAAAGACGGATTCGAATGGGAAGAACCAACGCCCAACGACCCATGGGCCAACATTGGCTATTGGGGCGATCATCAAATCATCTACCTGCTCAAGCTTCTTGAGTGGAATCGGCGCATCGACGCGGGAGGCTTGGAATCGCTGCTTAACGAGCAGTGCTTTGTGCACGCGAATATTCCCTACCGAATCAAAGACTTCGCCGACATCAAACAGGACCCGCAATCCACGATCGACTTCGATGCAGATCTATCGAAGCGGATCTCCGAACGCGTAGAGACCACGGGGACGGACGGCAAGCTGTTGGTCAACCAGAGTGGTGAAATCCACCGAGTCTCGCTGTTGGAAAAGTTGCTGACGTTGACTCTGGCGAAGCTTTCCAATCTGGTGCCTGACGGAGGCATCTGGCTCAACACGCAGCGGCCGGAATGGAACGACGCCAACAACGCACTTGTTGGAAACGGCCTGTCCATGGTCACTGTTTGCTACCTACACCGCTGGTGCCGCTTCTTGCAGGATTGGCTTGCCTCGCTCGAAACGGACACGTTTTCGGTTTCTTCGGAAGTCGCCGAACTACTGCAGCAGTTCATGGCGGTGCTCAGCGAGCACAGTCCAAACCTAGATCAAGCTCTGGAGCCAACCAGTCGCGCCGCAATCGTGACGGCGTTATCCGAGGGCGGCGCCGCGTACAGAAATCAACTGTACAACAACGGCCCAAGCGGCGCGTCCGTTGAAGTTGCTCGCGCCGAACTCGAAAGCTTCTTCGACACAGCCAGGCAACACCTAGAGGCGACGATTCGCAACAACCGAAGATCCGACGGTTTGTATCATGCCTACAACTTGCTGGATTGGCGGGATGACGGTGTGCATGTCGAGTACCTGTACGAGATGCTCGAAGGACAAGTTGCAGCGTTGAGCTCTGGATTGCTCGATCCTGCTGAATGTGTCGAATTGCTCGACGCGTTACGAAGCAGTGCACTCTATCGAGAGAACCAGGACAGTTACCTGCTTTACCCCGACCGGCAGCTGCCACGATTCTTAGATAAAAACCTAGTTTCCGATACTTCCGTCGAAGCCAGCCCACTACTTCAGAGGTTGCTTGCCGACGGCAATGGGTCGATCGTGCAAAGAGATTGCCGTGGCGGCGTTCACTTCCATGGCTCGTTCAAGAACGCGGCGGATATGCGTAGCGGCCTTAAGGAACTTCCCGAACAGTACGCAGCAGCCGCCGAAAGTGAACGGGACGCTTTGTCTCGGCTATTTGAAGAGACATTCAACCATCGTCAGTTCACGGGTCGATCGGGAACGTTCTTCGCTTACGAAGGCCTAGGTTCAATTTACTGGCACATGGTATCCAAGCTTGGGCTGGCAGTTTCAGAGAACTTCTTTGCGGCCATCGATTCAGGGTCCGATCCGCTAGTGATCGAGAAACTGCGAACGCATTTCCAAGCCATTCGTCGCGGAATTGGCGCCGAAAAGTCGCCGTTGGAATACGGGGCATTCCCGTCAGATCCCTATTCGCACACGCCGGAAAACGCGGGTGTGAAACAGCCGGGGATGACCGGTCAGGTAAAAGAGGACGTGCTTTCTCGTTTCGCAGAAGTAGGTGCGCACGTGATTGATGGTGTCCTCACATTCCGGTTGAATCTGTTCGATCGCGACGAGCTCCTCAAGTCTCTTCAAGAGTTCACCTACTATGGACTGAGTGGAGAAGTGGAAGCGATTACTGTGCCAGCGCAAGGCTTCGCATTCACGCTCTGCCAGGTCCCGATCACCTACGTCCCGGGTAACGAAGATACGATTCAAGTTCGCTGCTCCGACGGAAAAGTGGAGAGCTTTGCTGGAACAGCGCTCGATCGGTCGACCAGCAAGCAGCTGTTCTCTCGTTCCGGAGAAATCGTCAGCATCGAATGTCACTTTCGCGACCTGAAGCCCGCGACGTAAGTCCGTCAAACAATTAAATGGACATGAACATGAGTGAACGGCCACTTCCATTCATCGCTTGGTTAATTGTTGTTGCAGCGTTAACCCTAAGTTTGACGACTTCCGCTAATGCACAGGTCAAAGTTGAGCTGACTCGCGATAAGGGTCAGTTTCAACTTCTTCGCGACGGGAAACCCTTCGCAATTCGAGGAGTCGGTGGGGACTCGCAACTCGAAAAACTGGCGGCGCTTGGCGGCAATTCGATTCGCACGTGGGATACGAAGGACCTTGGACGCATTCTGAATGAAGCTCACTCACACGGACTGACCGTTTGCGCAGGGATCTGGCTCGGACATCCGCGACACGGATTCGACTATCAAAATCAAGACGCGGTACTCAAGCAACTTGACCGTTCGCTCGATGCAGTGAGAAAACACAGCAAGCATCCGGCCCTACTACTCTGGGCAGTTGGCAACGAGATGGAAGGAGAGGGTCGCGACCCGAGCGTTTGGTACGCAGTGAATCATGTCGCTCGGGAGATCAAACCTATTGACCCAAACCATCCGACGATGACCGTCATTGCGGAGATTGGTGAAGAGGCGGCAAAGTTGAAGAGCATCGAACGATTTTGCCCCAACATCGATATCATTGGTGTCAACGCCTATGGCGGTGTCGAATCACTGGGCAAACGCTATGCGACCGGGAATAGCTCGAAGCCATATATCGTTACCGAGCATGGTCCATTGGGGCCGTGGGAAGTCGGTAAGACAGCGTGGGGCTCGCCCGTTGAGATGTCCAGCACTGAGAAAGGTGAATGGTATCGTAATGGCTTCAACGCGAACGTCGTGGACAACGCAAAAGTATGCTTGGGCTCGTACGCATTCCTGTGGGGACACAAGCAAGAGACCACGGCAACTTGGTTTGGCATGCTATTACCTGATGGCAGTCGACTTGCAGCAGTGGACGCCATGAGCGAACTTTGGACTGGCGTCGCTCCGCCCAATCGGTGTCCGCAGATAGCATCCATCAAACTGTCTCGTAAGGGACCATTCGAACCCGGCGACACCATAAACGCCAGCGTGACTGCTTCGGACCCCGAGCAAGACGCTCTTAAGGTTCAGTGGCTACTGCGGTCCGATGCTGGAACGATTGGCGACGGAGGTGATCCGCAAGAAAGCGAGACCGCATTCAAAGCAGCCGTTCGATCTAACGGCAATAAGGCCACCGTGACTCTACCAGACGGTGGCGGTGGTTACCGCCTATTCGCGTACGTACGTGACGGTCACGGCGGAGCGGCAGTTGCCAACGTCCCCATCAACGTGCCCGCGCTGATCAAACTGAAATCGACGATGCCACCATCGCAACTTCCGTTTGCAGTCTACGCGAATGATTCAAAGAATTCCGTCTATGCACCGTCCGGCTACATGGGAAACGTGGATGCCATTTCGATGGATGTTGATTGCACGGACAATCCGCACGCTGGCCTCACTTGCTTGAAAGTTCAATACAACAGCAACGCATCATGGGGTGGTGTGCTCTGGCAGTCTCCCGCCGAAGATTGGGAAGGACAAAAGCCCGGCGGTGCAAACTTGGTTGGCGCCACTCACTTAGAATTTTGGGCTCGCGGAGAGCAAGGTGGCGAGAAAGTCAACTTCGTGTTCGGCGTCCTTGATGGAAGCCAGCCTTATCGAGATACGGCGAAGGGTGAACTGAAGGACACTCGACTATCGAAAGAATGGAAAAAGTTCTCGATTCCGCTGGAGGGCTTGGATCTGCGACAAATCAAAACGGGCTTTGGTTGGTCTCTGGCCGGGCAAGGGAGGCCTTTGACGTTCTATTTAGATGACATCAAATACGTGGGCCCAGCTCGTCGTTAACTGTGCACAACTCATTCAAATATGGGACGGAACGTCGCTAACTCCATAGCCAAACAATCGCGTAGAATTGCCCACTGCATCACGAAGCCCCAATCAGTGACACGCGATGAGAAATCTTTCACCGTTCATCCTACTTCTTACGATACTAGTCCCACGGTGCATCTCGGCCGAGCCTGAGCAGCCGAACCAGGCTGAGCAACCAAGCTGGGCTGAGCAACCAAACGTCGTCGTGATCTTGACGGACGATCAAGGCTGGGCGGACATTGGATACAACAACCCCAACGTCTACACGCCGAACATGGATCGCCTGGCCAGCGAAGGCATGGTGCTTTCACAGCACTACGTCATGCCCCAGTGCACACCCACGCGGCTTGCTCTGTTCACGGGACGATATCCTGGACGGTTTGGGACAACCGGTTTGCAAGCGGCAAACGGCCCCATGATTCCGCACGGCACAATGACTTTGGCGTCGTTGCTGCGTGACCGCGGGTATCAGACCTACCTGACGGGCAAGTGGCATATGGGCTCGACGCCAGAACACGGGCCGAATCACCATGGATTTGACTATTCGTACGGAGGCCTAGCTGGAGCCGTTGGAGCCTACGTCCACATGTATCGGGCTCCGCAATTGCAGAATCCGTACAAGGTAACGTGGCACCGGAACCACGAGATCATTCCTGGTTATGAAAATGGCAAGCACGTCACGGACCTGGTGACCGATGATGCGATTCGCGTAATCAAACAAACACACGACAAACCATTCTTCTTGTATCTGCCTTACTTCGCACCGCACACACCTTTGGACGAACGAGGGGAATTTGTAAAGGTCCCCACGCAGTTGGACGGTGACAATCCAGGGCGATGGCTGAATGAAGATAAGATCAAGTGGTTCAACGACCCGAAGGGCCTTATCCAAAGGGAAAGCGATCCAGAACGACGACTCTTCTTAGCTGTGTTACATCACCTCGATGATGCAATCGGTCGCGTGGTGAAAGCGATCGATGATTCGGGCCAACGCGAAAACACGGTTATCTTTTTCTCGGCCGACAATGGCCCTCAAGTGAATTGGGGCGGAGGCTCCTATCCATCGGACTTGCGACTGACTGACTTTAATCAGCCGATTCCATTCCGTGGCGAAAAATCTCAGGTCTACGAAGGCGGCGTCCGCGTACCTGGCTTTGTCAACTGGCCCAGTAGAATCAAACCGGGGAAGAACGACTCCGTACACCACATTGTGGACTGGCTTCCAACAATCGCCGCGATAGCTGGCAAGGACGCTTCGGCCCCCGACGACCAACCAAATTTTGATGGCGAGGATTTCTCACCAGAGTTGTTTGGAAACGAGCCGGAGGCGTCACCTCGATCAATCTACCTATTGCACCGGCAAGAACCCGATAAGTGGGCGTTGCGCTACGGTGATTGGAAAATCGTCTACTACGGCAAGTCAGAGCCCAAGTCTTCATCGTGGCAGCTCTTCAATCTGACGGAGGATCCGGCCGAGCAACATAACGTCGCGGCGGAATATCCTGAGACAGTTCTGCAACTGCACCAGCAATTCCTTGCACACCGAGAAAAGGACAGGAAGGCACCAAACTACCCGTTCACGCCCCTCGAGTACGATCCATCACAAGAACCTTGGCTCGCCAAGTACACGAAGCAAAAGAATGCTCCGACGCCTTCGGAACAACTGATCAACACGGACGAAGAGCCAAACCTGTTGAGGTCCGGCTTCAAGTCGCTCTTCAACGGATTGGACCTGACCGGCTGGACGCCGCGCGGTGGAACATGCACGTTTGAGGCTCGCGACGGAGCGATTGTTGGCACATGTGTACCAGGCTCGGAGAGCACTTATTTGTGCTCGGACCGATCAGACTTCAAGAACTTCATTTTCACCTGCGACATCTACTGGCACATCGACAGCAACACAGGCGTTCAATTCCGCGGCCAGGTGCGGACTGATTCCAAGGGCCGCGAAGTTGTGTTCGGGCCACAAGCCGAAATGGAAGGATTCGAAAAAGATCGCGGTTGGTCCGGAGGCATCTATGGCCAAAGCTGCGGAGGCTACTTCTATCCGCTGTGGCTAAAACAACATGCCAGAGCGAGAAAAGCTCTGCGCAAGAACGACTGGAATCGGATCACAGTTTCTGCCGACAAAGGCGTCGTAAAAACCTGGATCAATGGAGTTCCCGCAGCTCATTGGATTGACGACGGAACTTATCGAGAAGGATTCTTCGGGTTGCAGATCCATAAAGGCCAGCAAGGACAAGTCAGCTTCCGCAACATTCGAGTGAAGGAACTGAAGTAGTCAATGCTCCCCGTGCCCAGCTGGCCTGAAGTTATCAAGAATGGAACACCTTCACTCAAGCAGAATCGACGGTCGAGTCTGCTTCGCTTCGCCAACACGGCGAGCTTTGATTCGTACGTAAGGCGGCACAAACTGGCTTCGATGAGCAAACGAATTAGGCGACGCATCCTTCTTCGCGTGTATCGGTTCCGTTAGATCTTCGACAACGAAACCAGCTCGGCACATGAAACCGATCAACGCTTCCCAACGATGCAAGAATTCAAGCGTGCCTTCCTCACGATGTAGGGATCGCTGGACAGGAGGCAGAGGGCCTTCGCGGTAGTAGGATTCCGTGATTTCGTACCCTTGCGATGTTGCTTCGGTGCCCGCCTGCATACTAACTGGCTGTTTGTGTTGGCTGACGTAGACCCCGTTGGGCTTAGTGACTCGCGCGACTTCGAGGTATGTTTGCCGCACGTCCGCTACGTAACATGTGCTCACAGGTTGAACGACCAAGTCGAACTGTGCGTCGCCGAACATCGTCAGATCGTCCATGCTGGTATGCACCGTGCGCAGGTCTAACTTACGTTCGGCAGCGACTTCTCGATCAAGTTCCAATTGAGCTGCACTGATGTCGACGACCGTGACGATCGCACCTGCCGCAGCGTAGATCGGTCCTTGGCGACCACCACCGGCAGCCAGACACAGAACGACCTTTCCGCGCACATCGCCGAGCCAACCGCGCGGGTCCAACTCGTTCATGCTTACGTCAAAGTCACGATCGTCGGCGGGCCTTGCGAAGCGTTGCCGCTGCCGGACCATTGCGTCCCAAACGCGGCGATTGTGTTCCTGCTCATTCATCGACTTCCGCTCCACATCATCGCCACGGGCTTTCCTCACGAGCGACTATTATCGTGACAAGACTAGTCTCCGCCGTCGCGTGTACACAACGCGGCCAAGACGGAACGTTCGGTCGCTTCACTCAGAAAGTGAACTGAACCGTCTGCATAGACGGCGAATGCCCCGCCGGGATGGTCGCTACGAATATCGTTTTCCCATTCTGGTGCGGCATTGATCGGAAAAGCCTGATCAAAGATGTTGCGGCCATTGATCCACTGACCATCGTCGAAAAACGAATCCTCGGCCACGATAACAGTTCGCGATGCGCCATCCTTCACATGCGTCAGAGTGATCGGCACGTCCGCCAACATGATGCCTTTCGCTGGCCGATTGGGCGAAAGTAGCCGTTCACCATTGATACCTCCGTAGTCACAGGGGCCTCGATCATCCACCAACTGCTCACCTCGTCGACTGGAAGGACACAAGTAAACAGAAAGCACCGTGGCTGCGGCCGTGG
>CAYQMZ010000032.1:18963-21659 GCA_964418725.1 uncultured Pirellulaceae bacterium | reverse complement strand
GAGAAGGTTTGGTCAGAAGAGCGGTTGGACTCTAGTGCGTTTCGAAAGCCCGACGGACACGAGAACCCAGCAAACGCTCCCTTTGAGTCGACGACCATTCATGCCCAAAAGGTGAAGGTCGGCGATTTTCAGCTCACTGAAGGTCTGTTGAAGAAGATTGATCGGTCCGACCCGCTGCTTGTATCGTTAACGTCTGTGCCTCAACCGCTGTCCAAAGCACTGAAAGCCGACAGCGGAACGAACGACGCTGCGACTGGCTTTTACTGGTCAGCTCAGCCGGGCGCCGACACGCCACAAATCGGCGACGTCAGGATTCGGTATTCCGTTACGCCAGCAACCGAAGTCAGCGTGATGGCACAGCAACGCGGCGAAAGACTCGAGCCATTCCAAACGCACGGCGGAGGCAAGCTCGCTCTGCTTTCTATGGGAACTCGATCAGCCGAAGAGATGATCGCTAAGGCTGAATCCACCAATGCGGTTTTCTGTTGGGCATTACGCATCGTGGGCACTCTCTTGGCGATTGTTGGAACCAGCCTTGTTCTGCAACCGATCGCAAGTCTGACATCCTGGTTTCCCGTGGTCGGGCAACTTATGAATGCCGGTACAACGTTGGTCGCAACCTTATTCGGTTTGGCAGTCTCATTGTTGACAATCGGGACGGCTTGGCTGTTTTATCGACCGCTGCTTGCCGTTCCGCTAATGATTGCGAGCATGGCGTTGGTTTGGTTCTTGGTTAAACGAAAGGGAGATGAGCCCGCCCAGCCTTTACAAGCTCCTCCGCCGGTTCCCGCAGCATAGGCGAGCGGCGACGCCTTTACCAAGATGCTAAGCTGACCTCTTGTCCACGTTAGAGGGGAAGGGGATCCGTTTTGGTATCGAGTAATCTCAAGCTGGCACGTCTGCGTCGATTCTTGGTTGCCTTATCGCAGATTATCAAGCGATGTGCTGGCTGGCTTCTGTCGATTGGTCCAGTGCTCGCCGTTGTGAGTTGTTGTTCGGGAGAGCTCACCAAACCAAATGTTGTCTTCATTTTCGTGGATGACCAGGGCTATTACGATCTGAGTTGTTACGGAGCTACTGAAGTATCGACGCCGCACATCGACGCACTGGCCAGTGCTGGTGTTCGGTTCACCGATTACTATGCCGCCGCACCAATCTGCAGTCCATCGCGGGCGGGGCTGCTTACGGGGTGCTATCCGAGACGAATTGGTTTGGCGACCTGGGTGCAGCGGGCAGATTCCCGTTGTGGGATTCACGCGGACGAGTTGACGATTGCTGAACTGTTCAAGCAGTCGGGTTACCGAACGGCCTGTGTTGGCAAGTGGCATCTCGGATTTAAGAAACAGTTTCTGCCACAAGCTCAGGGCTTCGAACGCTACTTTGGACTCTTACACAATCTTGATCCAGTGGAAACGGTCTATTTCAAGGACACGGGTGGTGTGCCGCTGATGCGTGGCAGCCAGATTGTGAAGCGGCCGGTTGATCCGGCAGAACTCACCGAGTTGTACACCGACGAGGCGATGAAGTTCATTCGCGCCAATACGGATCAGCCCTTCTTTCTCTACTTGCCTCATACGATGTTGCACTTGCCACTTGGAGTGAGTCCAGCGTTTCGCGGAAGTTCGAAATTTGGCGAATACGGTGACGCAATTCAAGAACTAGACCATCACGTTGGGCGGCTGATGGATTTGCTCAGGGAGCTTGGCATCGACGACCGCACACTCATTGTCTACGCCTCAGATAACGGGCGTGGCCCAGGACGAGACGAATCCCAGCCTCTGCGAGGGCGAAAGCTGTCGACCTACGAGGGTGGGATTCGAGTTCCGTGTATCGCTTGGGGGCCCGGGCTTGGAATTCGAAGCGAGCATGTCTCCGATGAATTGGTCCACGCAATGGATTGGTATCCAACGCTCGCTTCATTGGCGGGGATTCAAGTTCCCGTTGATCGAGTTCTTGATGGCCGAGACATCAGTGCGTTGCTGATAGGGAAAACCGATCAGGTTCCGTCGCCAGCTCAAAGGCTGACGTTAAATGCCTCTGTGCCGCTTCGAAGAACTTGGAATCCGGGGCTCGAATGGCAAGACATTATTTCAAGGGAAGAGTATCTGAACGCGTTCTTCTATCACGGTAGTCACGGAGCACTTGCTGCCGTTCGCTCCGGCCGTTGGAAGTTGTACTTGAACCCAACGTTGACGCTTTACGATCTGAGTGCTGATCCGAGTGAGAAAAAGCCCGTACGGAATCGAAGTGTGTCGCGAAAACTACGAGGAATGGCGGTCCTTTTCCAGGAAGAAATGCGAGATGGCAGACGGCCGGTAGGCGAGGCAAGCAATTGACGGGTGATATCGTTTCGCGATTCCGCATCATGTCACGCTCTGTTGGGCGCTTGCCGCAATTACGTGATCGCGTGGCAACATCGTGACCACGCTCTTTCAATTCGATCGCGTAGCTCCGACAATAGGCGAGCAACAGTTCTTTCTCGGAGACAAGCATGAACAATCCGACAAGGTTGATCGCCTTGGGCCTTCTCGCGCTCGTTGGTTGTGGTCCGGCGCCGAATGTAGCCAACAGTACGTCCTCAGGACCGACGACTGAAACGCAGATTGTTGAGCCGGCATCGGAGTCGCCGGCAGGGCAGGCGAACGTAGCCAAGTCGACGGCTACGTCGGAAACACCGCCACCAGCTGAACTTGCGA
>CAYQMZ010000032.1:3548-18953 GCA_964418725.1 uncultured Pirellulaceae bacterium | reverse complement strand
ATATTCCGACTTCATCGCTGCTTATCGAGCGGCGAAAGACGACTCCGCTCGCCAGGCAGCAATGGAGCAAATGCCGAACGCTGGCGACTACGCGGGGCGTTTCCTGGCGATCGCCGACAAGCATAATGGGACGGAGGCGGCTGTCGATGCGCTCGTTTGGATTACTGGCAATGCCAGGGGCAATGAATCAGATATCGCCAAGGCCAAGCTGTTGGAATCGTATGCATCGAACCCCAAGGTTGCCGCGGTCGTGATGATGATGAAATACGGCGCCAGCGATGCTTCCGTGGATCAGCTGCGCGGACTCATTGGAAGCGACATTGATCAGATTCAAGCTGCGGCGAAGTATGCGCTGGGGTCACTACTGATCCAAGAAGATCACACGTCGGCAGAAGCCCTAGGGTTACTGCAAAGTGTTGTGGATGATTTCGCTGACGTTGAGATCGCGTTCGGTGCACGCAGCATGAAGATCGCCCCGCAGGCCGCGGGTGAGTTGACTGAAGCCACAAAACTGCAAGTCGGTATGGTGGCTCCTGACATCGAAGGCGAGGATCTGGATGGCGTCGAATTCAAACTTAGCGACTATCGTGGCAAAGTTGTTGTCCTAGATTTTTGGGGCAACTGGTGAGGCCCTTGCCGGGTCATGTACCCGCACGAGCGGTCGCTCGTCGAGAAGCTGGCAGACAAACCATTTGCTTTGATTGGTGTGAATAGTGACAGAGACTTGGATTCGTTGAAGAAGGTGCTCGAGGAAGAAAAGATCACCTGGCGCAGTTTTTGGAACGGACCAAAGGGCACCAGTGGTCCGATCTCAACCGCCTGGAATGTATCGGGATGGCCGACGCTCTACATTCTGGACGCCGAAGGAAAAATCCGTTTTAAGAATGTCCGCGGGACTAGGATGGACAGTGCAATCGAAACGTTGTTGGCTGAGATGGGACACGAAAACGCATTGTCCGAACCACCAGATGATGCGAATGATGCGGTCAGCGATGAATCAGCGGTCGGCGAAGACGATTCGTAAACACAGATGTAGAGTTGGTGGAATTTAACAAGTCGAAGCCAACGCCAACTCGTAAAGGTTGAATACCTAGAACGAACGCTGGCCAATTTGAGTGGTGCTGTTCGATGCTTTTGCCAAGCCACTCACGGCATGACGAGCTGTCGCGACGACAGGTTGTATTAACAAAGAGGCAGACAAGAAAAGCAAGATCATGGACGCGGGGTCGGTTTCAAACCGAGATCGACCGGCGATGGTCTGAACGCAACCGTAGACTGTAAAAAGCACGATCGACAAGGTGCAGAGTTTTACGGAAAGAACACGTGTTTTTTCATCGGCACCCAGGTTGCGGAGTAACCAGGCGGCGACGGGCAGTATTTGGATCGCGTGCAGGGGAATGCCGTGCGGGAACTTGAGCACGCCTGACTTTCCGTAGGTGTGAGGCGATTGGCCGATCGACAGCTGGTAGCTTCCGACTGCTTGGCCGATGAATCCAAGGACGCAACCAAGAACAAGTAGTAGCATTCCGGCCCGGATGGCCAGCTTCGTATCGTTGGACCCGTTGAGGCTTCCGAAACTCCTTACGGTCAAATCCAAAATTACGACCGAAGCCACTGTGATCAACGCCTCGATGCCGATCAAAATGGCTGCGTCGAGCGGTGTTTCTCGATTGAAGTGACTTGGAACGCCTCGCCATTGTTGCAGCGTGATCAGGCCAACCTCAACGAGCATTGCGACACTGAACAGGTGTAACCACCATCCGTCGCGGGGACAACGCTTCACGAGACTGGCAACCCATCCGAGCGACAGAACCGTGACGCCACCCGAGATGCCAAACAGAATGGGTTTCCGCCAGGAAACGACGCCTTCCCACTCGCCACCGACGCATGCCCAGATTCCGACGTGGAAAAGTCCACTTAAAATCAGCAGCCACCCGATTCGGTGCATCAGGCGGAGCTCAGGTCTTCGCCCCACGATCTCGCTGTTCACTTGGCCACCAATCATTGAGCACGAAACGCGAACGACTTGAGGGCTTTCGCATCGTCGTCTTCGATCATCATGTCTCGTAGCTTGTTCATCGCACGCATTTCGAGTTGCCGCACCCTTTCCTTGGAGATGCCAAGCCGTTCGCCAATGTTCGCGAAGGTTGCCTTTACGCCCAAATCCTCGAAACCGAACCGAGCACGAACGATTAGATTCTCTCGATCATCGAGACGCGAGATCATTTTTTCGAGCTGGCTATTGAGATGAAGGACTTGGTTGAAGGAAAACTCATCCACCGAATACTCGTGCTGTTCCTGATCGATGGTCTCCGAGTGACCCGTCGTGAATCGCGTCTTGGTCTTTTGTCCTTTTTCCATCGAGCGATACAAAGCTCGCCGAACGACCATGGTGGCGTAAGTGCTGAATCGAAATCCGCGATCGTAATTGAACTTCTCCACGGCATTCATCAGGCTAGTGAGGCCATCGCTGAGCAGATCGTCGAACGCGTTTGCGTCGTTTGCGAATTTCTTGGCTATGGATACGACAAGCCGTGTGTTAGCGGCTACCAGTTCATTGCGGATTTCGTCAGCTCGTTGAAGTGCGGCTGCGATACCGTCCAACTTCCGAACGCTAGGACGATTTGCATTCAACGTCGAACGCAAACAATTCGCACGATACTTCAGGTAGTTCATATCCCGGAATAGATCGCGTTCTTCTTCAGCTTTCAGTAGCGGCGCGGAACAAAGCGTCTCGAACTGAGGCTGCATCCTCGCTTTCGTTTTCGGTTGCTCTGTCACTAAAACGTCGCGAGCCTTGGCGGTACTCAACAGTTCCCGCCAATGTTTGGATTCTTCCAGTTCTCGAAACTCGGTGTTTGGGATAAACGCCACTTCGTTTTTGAGAACTTCCTCTGTGCGGGCTTTCAGGTGTTGGCGTGACGACTTTGAACAGCGATTCTCACTAGCTTTTGAGTGGCTTGGTCCTCGGGACGTGCGGGGCTTACGTCGAGTGGTGATCATTCCGTGCTCTCCTGGGAATCGGGTGGTGGGTCACTGCTATAACCGCCTTCGGATGAACGAGTTAACGTCGAAAACGTTCAAAACGTTCATTTGTTCGATTCGCGTAAGTGTTTTCTGTGAAATGGTTTATGGCGTTTTCGCTTCCTTTTGAGGTCGGTGGGGCTAGAGTTTACCGTCCTCAGGAATTGTCGAGATGAAGCGTTTTCTAAGCCCCAAGCAAGCCGCCCGATCGATGGGCGTCAGCGAATCTTCGCTCAAGCGATGGTGCGATCGAGGAACGCTTACGGTCCAAAAGACTGCTGGAGGGCATCGCCGTATTCCGATATCGGCCATCGTTAAGTTTGTTCGAGACAGCGGCCGGGAGTTGGTTCAACCTGAGCTTCTTGGCCTGCCCAACCAGCTCCGATCAGCTAGGGGGCGTGAGGAAGGATCCGTTTTGCCTCTCGCAAATGCCTTCGTTGAAGGCGACAGTGATCGAGTGCGCGAGATTGTGTTCGGGCATTTCTTCGACGGAAAGTCGGTTGCTTTTTTGTGTGACCGATTGATTGCTCCCGCAATGTCGATCATCGGCGATCAATGGCGAGATGGAGACGTTGAGATTTTCGAAGAGCACCGCGCAGTACAGATGACGTTTGCGCTGTTGTACCAATTCAAGACGTTTCTGCCCGTGCCTGCCGATACTGCACCAGTGGCGTTAGGCGCGTCGGTCGAAGGCGACGTGTACGCCCTTCCTACGCACATGATTGAGCTTGTGCTCACCGAAATTGGCTACCACGCAACGTCGCTGGGTGCTTCGCTTCCAATGGCATCGTTGAAATCCGCTGCGTCGAAGTATCGTCCGTCACTGGTTTGGTTGAGCGCCTCCGTGATTAAGAAAAAGAAGACCTTCACCGAGCAGCTAAATCAGTTTGCATTGGAGGTCGAAACCACGAGAGTTGTCTTGGGAGGACGCGCGGTAACCGAAGATATTAAACAGCAAGTACCGGCGGCATGGTGCTGCGGAACCGTTGAAGAATTGGCACAGAATGCGAAGTCGTGTCTCACCGCCACGACGTAGACCTCAGGAAAATGCATGTCGACCACAACAGCGAATCGCTCGCCAAGTTCACCAGCAGAGTATGAACAGTCGCGAGATGAGATAGAGACTGCACGCTGGGATGTTGAGGTCTTTTTTGATGGCGACTGTCCACTCTGTGTTCATGAGATTGGCATGCTGCGATGGATGGATCGTCGTGAGCGTATTCGCTTTACCGACATCAGCGATGGTACATTTGATCCACAGTTGATCGACAAGACGATGTCGGAATTGATGGCGGAAATTCACGGTCGTTTGCCGAATGGGGAAATGATTGTCGGCGTAGAAGTCTTTAGAAGGTTGTATGTCGCCGTCGGCTTGGGGCCGTTGGTGGCTCTAACCCGCCTGCCGCTGATATCGCACGGGCTTGATCTTGGCTACCGAATCTTCGCTCGTAATCGACTTCGATTCACGGGGCGCTGCCAAGATGCAGGATGTTCGGTCTAACGTTGCTGCGTGGTAAGCATGGCGCACCAGAAAGCGAACCTACCGTCCAAGACCTGTCGCACGTGTGGTCGGCGATTTAGTTGGCGGAAGAAGTGGGCCAGGAACTGGGAAAAAGTGGCCCACTGTAGCAATCGCTGTCGTTCTCAGAGAGGCAAACAGCGGCCGGAGTAGAAGGCTGCGTGTCAACATTCGCCACATCGATCTCGGGCGTTCGAAATCGGAAATTTGAGTTCGATCTCAACACCCTGGTCAGCTCGCTAGGAGCTCACCGGGAAGCAACGGGTTCCAGCCGATCGCCTCGGCTATGAAAGCTCTCGAGCACATCAGACACGGTCCCGAATTCCACGGCATTCAGCAAGCGTTCCAGGTTGTTGTGCGTGCGGGACAGATTGACGTAGTGCCGGAACCTTGTGGCCATCGAGCAAAACGGCATTCGCATCTGGCCCGGATCAATCTCCCACGGATGGATGTAGAACATGAAGGGCGTCGATTGTCGGTTGAGCCGTTTCACACTGTCCGCAGTGAAGGCAGTTGGGAACAGTCGGAAGTACCCACCGCCAGAGATGGGCACAGGGACTTTGCCGATGTGACGAACCGAAGGCGGGAACTCCCAGAGTGAACCTGATTTCGTTTCCAGTTTGTGAATCGTCGTCTTTGCACCGGGAATGCCGTAGCGGTCGTGTACGACGGGGAAGATGCTCGAGTCACAGGTGAAGCCTTCCTCCACCAAGACGTCCAGTGCCCAGATCGATTTTTGTGTGATGGAGAAACTGGGAGCACGATACGCGTCGACGACTTGGCCGCACGCGTCTTCAATGGCTCGCTTGGAATCTCTCAGGTCCTGGCGAAATTGATCTGGCGTCAGTTCGTAGACCAGTCGATGCCAGTAGCTGTGGGATGCCACCTCATGACCGGCGTCAACGATACCTCGGACGAGCGCGGGATACTCGTTGGCAACCCAACCGAGAATGTAGAAGGTCCCTTTGACGTCTACGCTGGCGAGTAGATCCAGCATACGTTTCGTGTTGTCGACAACACGGTGCGGGTAGCTGTTCCAATCCGCCCGTTGGATATGCTTCTCAAAAGCTGTGACCTGGAAGTAATCTTCCACGTCAACCGTGAAGGCGTTCAACATCTGCGCGCGACTTTCGTTAGACCCGAACGGCGTCTTTTTCCAACGCGTGTTCTTCGCACTCGCGGATCACGTCCTTGATTGATACCGGATGCTTGTTTGGCGTGATTGCGGTAGCAACCGGTCTGGAAAGACCAAGAGCACGCGTGGCAAAGCTGGCTGGAATGCCGATAAGGCGAATACCAGTCCAAAGGAACATGCGGAATTCTAACCAAGATGAGGCTGTCTTGATGTACTCACAGTCAAGAACCAGCTTTTGTCGAACGCTTTCTAGGTCCGTATCAGGCGGCAGGTTGATTTGAGCCAGGCCAGTAATTCCTGGTGCAACGGCCAGTCGATTGAGGTAGCCGGGCACGTTGTCTGCGAGAACGTGAACCAACTCAGGACGCTCGGGGCGTGGACCGAAAAGTGCCATCTCGCCACGAAGTACGTTGAACAGTTGAGGCAACTCGTCCAGGTGCGACTTGCGTAGAAAGCGACCTACGGATGTGATTCGGGGGTCTCCTTCGCTTTGCGTCCAAACCGGTCCGCTGCCGGCTTCGGCATCCAGGACCATCGAACGCAGCTTATACATAACGAAGATCTTGCCGTCTTTGCCAACGCGAACCTGCTTGTACAAACCTGGTCCTTTTGAGGTGGCTCGCACAATGAGGACGGTGATTGCCATCACTGGCAAGCAAAGTATTAGCAGAAAGAAAGCAAGAACTCGGCCCAGCAAATTGGGTCGATTCAAGTGATTGGATATCGGCACGTCGATCATTCCCATGGAATGCGCATCGGACCAAACGGAGTTCGCCGTCCGGAGGGGTCGTGCCTGTTCGGTTGTAGTCATCAAGTTGCTCATTCTTTATGTCTGCGGCTTATCGCCACAGCGAGGCCTCTCCGTGCCAGACCGGCATTCTAGTCGAAAACTATTGTTTTGCACGAAGTACGCAATGTTGTTCCAGCTTTGGCAGATTCTGTTTCAGAAACTTTACGGCGGCGTCGGTTTCCCCCAATGAACGCGTGGCAATTTGCAGCTTGTAGAGCATTGGGGTTCCCGTAAACGCCGTTCTCGGAGTCTCGGGAGCGTCCCAGCCGCTTCCGTCATTCCAGGCGTAGTAGACCTTCAGAGGGCGGTTACCCGCACGGTTTTCTTCAAATACGGCGACGGCGAATTGATGTTCGTTCCCAGCATCGTCGACGATTGTTTCCCGTGTCACGTTTCCCTGCAGTGTGAAGTTGCTGCTGCCGTAGCACACTTCCGCAGTATGGACGGCCAATGGACCCGCCGGGCCCACGAGGAAAGTCATCGTGACCTGTTCGCCAGCGTTGTTCGTATAAGTTCCAAAGATGTCGCCGGTGCAACGCAGCATCTTCTTCGCTTGCTCATCAAGCTTTTGCAGACCAGCGGCTTGCCACTCACCCAGGTCTGTGGGGGTTGAGTTTACCGCTTCGGCGGCCGCGACGAATTCGTCCGACACCCCCCACCGGTAGTCGAGTCGCCCCTTCAAGACGCCTGAGAAAACGGTTAGGGCCAAGCAGGCGGCCAGTATTATGCCATTCTTTGTCTTCATATCTGATCTGCCTCGCCAACTGCCAATTTCTCGCGTAGTCTCGCTAGTTCTTGTTGCTCGAACCGAGTCAGAAACTTCGACTGCAGGTCCAGGTCTTCCGCGGCCAACAAGGCCTGTCGAGCCGCATCCTCTTGATTCAAATGATCAAGCGACAAGGCTAGGTGGAAATAGAATCGAGGGTCTTGAGCTCGATTGGATTTCGTAACGCGTTCTTGTAACAAGTCAGCCGCTTTCTGGTACTGCTGGCCGTGCATGAGGACGACTGCTTTGGTGTCGTACAACGTGGGAATATCGTAAGCCGCGTAGCTCAGTGCTGTTTCGATCGTCGAGAGTGCTTCGTCGAATCGACCTTCTTGCTCAGCCAAAAGTACAGCAAGGTTGTTCCAGGCTAGGTAGTGTCCGGGCCGCAACTTGGTGACTTTCGAGAGCAACCGGATGGCTTCTTCAGGCTTTTCTTGTTTCAGTCGCAGGTTGCCGACGGCGAACAGCAGCGAAGGATCCTTTGGGAACTGTTCAAGGCTTTCGGTCAGCAACGGCTGTACCTGATTCATGGTTTCTCTTGTCACGTCACCATAAACAAGAATTCTTGCCAGTAACGCGGCTGTGCGAGCATTTGGTTTTTCGCTGAGTTGCTCGACGCATCGCTGGATTGCACCTTCCGTCTCGTCGTTTTCCACCAACAGGAACGAAAGAGGTTCGGCCTGATTGGGGAACCGTTTCGCCAAGATCTTCAGCCAGCGTTTGGCATCATCCAGCAAGTTAACGTCGCGATAGATGGCGGCGATGGATCGCATTTCACCCGCCACGTCGTCGGGGTTACGGCGAAACTGTTTTTGGGCAAACAGTTCGACCATGGGTTTGATCTCATCCAAGCGACCGGTGGCCGCCATCCAACGTGTTCGCAAAGCGATAGCTGTTCGAGACCAGCCACTTTGATCTTCCAGTTGCTCCAGCCAGTTGCGTGCTTCTTCGCTTTCGCCGTTGCGGAGCAGGAAGTCAATCAAGGCCGCTAAGTTTTGTGCAGAGGGCATCGCGTCGACGACCGATAGCAGTTGCGTCCGAGCGGCGTCAGAGTCATTCAGTCTTTCTAGGCATAGTGCAAGAAGCCGTCGGTCGTTCAAATCGACATCGGTGCCATCAACCAACTCTTCTAGCAATTCTCGGGCGGTTGCCAGATCGTTTTTGCTTGCTCGTCGAAGCAACAGAATGGCCTCCAGCCGTCGACGGGATTCGCTGGCGAGCGTTGCATTGGCGGCGATATCGACAAGCTGAGCAGCTTTCTGTCTGTTCTTCGCCATACCCAAATACATCTCGGACGTATAGCGATACGGCGATGCTTCACTGACCTGACCAAAAAACTCTCGGGCCTGGGAATAATTTCCCATCAGTTCGTAGGCCTGACCCAAAACAAATGCTCGCTGGTCTTTGGAACCGAAGCGACGTCCCGTGAGACTGGTCGGAAGTTGCTCGGCCGTATCAGTAAGGCTAAGCAGCTGGCCTAGGAGGGAATCCTGGTTCTCCTTGGCAAAACTGGTAGCCTTGGCGTCGCCAAGGATCTTCTTCCAAAGGAATTCATGCGAGGCGTCGTCGTGTTTGACACCTTGCGATACGAGTTCGAAATCTAGATGCTTTTGCAGGTCTGACCAGCTGCCGGAAAGCAGTCGTGAAAGCGGCGCCTTTTCTGCTTGTTGATCAACGAGATCGAGAGCCGCCAGAAAGTCGGTTGATGCCAAGTGTTGATTCAGCATCGTGTGGACGAGTTCTGGATTCGGATTTGGTTTCGCGACGGCGTCTTCGAATGCAATACGTGCTTCGCGGGCATTGCCCTCGCGCTGGGCGACTCGACCGATGAGTTCTTGTGTTCGAGACCAGTATGGAAGGCGATTTCTTAGAAGCCAACAGATTCCGGACTTCGTTCATGTCTGGCTCTTGCTGGGCAAGTAGCAGACGAGCTTGGAAGTACTGCCAGTTTGGCTCTGCGTTTTCCTGACGCTCCTTCAGTGTCGCAATGAGTTGTTCGTTCGTCGGTGTGGTTGAAGTCGAAGCTTCGCAGATTCGTCGATCCAACATTCGCTCGACCAATGAGACGTTCATTGGGTACTTTGCGATGAGCTGGAACAACAGTTCGTCTGTCTTCGTTCGGTCGTTGCTGGATTCGATGACTCGCAGTTGTGCAAGGTCGTGAAACCATGCTTCCTGCGGAGTGAGTTGATCCTCAGAAATTCCGTCCAGCACAATTTGGGCATCGTTTATCTTGCCACGTGCAAGCAGAATGTCGACGAGTACGAATTTACTTTCGGGTGATGACGAAGTGATTTCCTCAAGTCGATTGAGCGCGCGGTCTGCTTCGTCTGCTGAGCCGATCGATTCGTAAATGAATGGCAATCGACGCCAGACCTGGATCTCGTCCGGAAAGTCTGATTCAATCGAAAGCAGCTTGCCCAAGACGTTACTAACATCTTGCTGGTCGATTCGCCGAGTGGCATAGTCGACATCAATCAGCCGCAGACGCCAAGAGTCTGCAAGCTGCCAGCGTGCTTTGCGAAAAGCGTCTTCGAATTCGACCCAGCTGCGTTCTGCTCGAGGCTTCGCAATTTGTTGCTCCAGCAAATACTGAGCAAGGTAACGATGTGCTTTTGCTGATCTGTTCGGCAACCGTAGTGCACGTTCCGCATAGCCGATCGCTCGATCTAAATCGCCCAACGCAGCCCAAGCGTCCGCTGCTGCCAAGAGAGCGGTTTCGGATTCTGGTTGAATCGCGAGAGCCCGGTTGTAGCTGGCGGCACCGTTCTTTAATTGGCCTAGCTTGGCGTACGTCTTGCCGAGCGACAGCAAAGCGGAGAAGGCGGTCGATTTTCCTGTTTTCAGATCTAACGCCTGATCGGTTCCAAGTGCCGCAGCCAGTTGGAAATCTGGAATCGCTTCGTAGGGTTGGTTCTTTGCTAGTTTGATCTTGCCGCTGAAGAGAGCCGCTGATGCGGTGGCCCAGTTGCGATCTTCCTCGGCACCCTTACTGCTGAGCGACGCCAGATAACGCTTCACATCGTTGATGGTTTGCTCAGCGTCTTCGTACTTGTAAAGGTTGGTCTGTCCTTCGGCGATGCGAAGAAGTAGCGGCAATGAATCGCCGGCTTGCGTTCGACCTTCGCTCCAGATCTGGATAGCTTGCTCGATGTCGCCTTTCACCAGGTATTCAACGTCGCCCAATCCGCGGTAGCCGGATGGGCTTTCCGGTTGGAGTTCGATCAGTCGCTTGAAGAGTTGACGTGTCGCCAGATAGTTTGCATTGCTGCGATTGGACGTTGTAGCGTCATGCAGAGCGTCCCATGCTCCCTTTTCAATGACGACGGGGTTGTCCGGGGCGAGAATCATGGCTTGGTCGATGTCACGTTTCGCGCCGGGCAGACCATATTTGACTCGATACTGATAACGTGCCAGGTAGCTCTTGGCATCGTTAGGCCATGCTCGGACCAGGCTGTTGATGACTGCATCGGCTTGGTGTCCGAGCTCTGAGTTGTTCTGTGCCTTCAGGTCGGTGCGTAGATGGCCAATCAAGCCGAAAGCAAGGTCGAAGTCGCCAACTTGTTTTGTGTAGGCTTCTTTCAACTCCGACAAAACGTTGATTTCGGAAGATGGCAGTTGTCCGTCGCGGTAGAGAGCCAGCAAAGCGAGTGCCCGCCATTTAATGGCTGCCTCATTGGTTGGTTCGGCTTCGAGTACCTTTTCGATTTGTTCGAAGGCTGACTGCGACTGCCCAGTCTTAAGAAGCAATTCGCCTAGGCGTGTTCGCAAATCATGTCTTTCGGGAAGTGCCCCGATCGCACGCTGGTAGTAGCCAATCACTCCCAGGTGATCAGCGGCAACCGCATGCTTGTCGTACGATGTTGCCAGCTTGCCCAGCAGTGTTGGATCTTTCCGGATTTCCCAAACGCGGTAGTACGCATCCGACGCGTCACGCCAGTTCTCGTCGGCTGCCATCCGGTCGGCATGTTCCAGCAGAGCATCACTGAGATGAACGATCTGACGCGAGTGCCAGAAGTAAAGTGCCGGGGCACCGATGCCAACGACGATTGCGGTGGCCACGACTAACCAGACGTTGAGTCTTCGTGGTCGGCGGTCCTTCCGATAGCCGGCGTAGCCGTACCCATACTTGTACGAGTGAGGGTTCTTGCGAATCGCCGAGCGGTCATCGGATTCGGTGGTCGGTTGATTCAAGCTTGTGTTACTCATGCGATCGCTCTGAGGTTCTTCAGCCCTTCAAGTGACAACGTTTGCGACCGTGGTCGCAAACGCTCGTCATTTGCACATCTTTTGCAAATTCGATGCCGAAACGGGGATGAACTAGCTTGATGGATTGTTGTAGCCATAACGGCCATACGATCCGTATCTGGCGGCGTAGCGTCGGACGGGAACTCCATTGAGTACCGTGCCCAGCGTATCTGCCCCGGTGGAACGAAGACGTTCGTGAGCCATTCGCACATGACTCTCACGGCTGAAGTCACGCATCGCACAGACGATCGTACGGTCTGAGCTCTTGGCGATGACCAAGGCCTCACTGGCGGCTAGAACCGGTGGAGTGTCGATGACAACGTAACGATAGTTGCGTCGAGCTTCTTCCAAAAGAATTCGTAGTGCTGAGCTACCTAACAACTTGTGCGGGCTCTTGCTGAGTTCGCCGGCAGGTAGCAGGTGTACGTGCTCGCTCCACGATCGATTGATCGCATCGTCGAGTGCAACCTTGCCGTCAAGCACATCTGCCAAGCCAGCAGAAAGTGGAATCTCAAAAATCTGATGAATGTCGGGAGCACGCATATCGCCGTCAATCAGCAAAGTCGGCTGACCTGTTGATCGAGCAATACTGACGGCAAGCTGCGATGAAACGCTTGTCTTTCCTTCACCGGAAACGGCACTGCAAACGGACAAGACTTGCATTTCCGAGTCTTCGTTGGATAGCAACAGGCTCGTACGCAAACTGTCGATACTCTCTTCGAACAGTCCCAGGTCATGTCCCACCGCACGCGTACGTCGATTGTTGCGTGCAGGCAACCGAGACACTTCTCCGATGACGTCGGCGTTCGTCTTTTGCTCTAACTGTTCAGCAGTCGAGATTCGGCGGACCGAGTTTTCAAAAATGAACGCGATGCCGAATGGAATCAGCAGACTCGCCAGCGCGGAAGCGGCCAAGAGTTCGACGGGTAGTTTTTGGTTTGGAATGTAATTGGGTTTGGCTTCTCGGAATAGTTCCAATCGACCCGGTGCACCGAGTTCGGCGGTAACCTGTGCTTCGCGTTCCGCGATTTTGGCAAGCAAGTTTAGGGCACGTGCCAAGTCTTGGGTGGCAAAATCTAGCTCGAGCTTCTTGCCGCCTTCTTTGGATAGTTTGGCTCGTTCCGCGTCGTATCGCTTCTCGAGTCGCTGAACCAGTGCCTTCTTCTGTTCTAGATCGATCTGAGCCGTACGCAGGTTGCTTTCAACATCCGCGCGATCCAATTCCCGCAACTCTGCGACGACTTGGTTTTCGGAAGAATCACGAAGGAATCCCAAACGCTCCTTCATTTCGCGAAGTTCGTTTTGGGCGTTGATGTAGAAGTTGGAAGCTTTGCCATTTTTGGCGGTAGCTTCAAGTTGGCCCAACATGACTTCCTTTTGCCGGATGTCCTCGCGCAGTTGGCGCACTTCCGGCAACGTCGCGATGCGTGCTGCAATCAATGCCGGCGAAGATACGTTGACGCTGCTAGGGTCTAGCGAGTCCTGGATGGCATTGACCTGTGCTTCCAAGTCCGCGACGGCGAACTCTTCCTGGCGAATCAAGTCCATGATTTCTTGGGCTGGATTCTGGCGATTCATGATCGTCGGGTTGGGACCTAGCTCCAGTACGATGCCCAGATTCTTACTGAGCGTTTTTACGCGTCGCTGCAAGCTGGTGACGATGGCTTCTTGCATCTGCTTGTTCTTTCGCAGAACATTCGCCAGGCCTTGGATGCGATCAGTCTTTGTCTTGTTCTGAATATGAAAGTACTCGTCCACGATGGTGTTAACCAAGTGCGACGAAGCTTCCGGGTCGACGCCACTGAATGCGATTTCGACGAGCGTCGATTGTCCAACCGGTTCAATCTCCAGTCCCTTCTCCATCAACCAGTCGACGGGGCGCAGTCGCTTCTTGATTTCACTCATCTGGTTGATCTTAGGGTCGCTCAGTGCGGCACTAAGCACCAATGGCGAACGTAGCATTTCGATTTGGGTGGCTACGAACTTGGAAGCCTTCGGATCAGCATCACGCTGGATCAACCAAGGTGCCTGCTCCGAGATGTTGATGCGCGAACTTGCCCGATACTTGGGCTTGAACGTCATCATCACGATGGAGGCGGAGCCAACCAGCAACATCAGAGAGATTGGAATCAGCCACTTCCACCACTGGTTCCAAACACTCATGAGGAACTTGACGGAGATTTCGTTCTCGTCCTCACCAGCGGGGCGTCTCATTGAAGATTGGCGAGGCGCGGAGCGAAGTGCATAGCCATCGCGAGCGAACTGCCGACGATTCTGATTGGGTTCGAGGTTGCTCATAATGCCTTGCCTTAGTCTTCAGTCAAAGTGTCGTTTCGTGGTGCTGCTAAAGCGTTGTGTCGTAACGTTGCTATGCAACGGATTGGTTTGTCACGGGGGCGTCACGTCGAAGCGTCTCACCAATATTGCCAGCGGCAACATCTTGCATTAAGCAATTCAGGTACCATTGAACAGCGCCTAACATGGCAGCAGCCAATGGGATCATCAACCAGCCAGCCACGTCGTGACTGAACTTATGAGCTGCTTCCTCAGTGAAGTGCTGGAATAGGATGGCCGTGACAACTATGCGAACCGCGTTGGCCAGTAAAGCTACGGGGATAGCACTCAGCAAAAGCAGTGCCGATTCCCATAATTCACGGCGAAAGGCGATTAAGTAACCGCACGCCAGCGCAAAGATGCCTACAAAGATCCGTAGGCCAGAGCACGATTGCTCGACCTCAAGGACTCGGCTGCCAATCAATATCGTGGTTTCTTCGACAAAAGCCGGCTGGCCGATGCAACGCAGGCAGAAGGCGCTTAGGTTGGCGGCGATCTTCTGAAGAGGTTGGCTGATCAGCGTCTCTGCGCGAAAGGGCAGGGGAACCATGAAGAACAAAAACAACGTGGGCGCTAAACTCCAACGCAGCAGAGACCATCCACCCAAGCAAAGCGTGGCGCCAATTACCCAAAGTACGATTGACCAGCCATCAAAGGGGGTGATGAAATACTTCGCCCCAGCGAAGCGGAGTGCGATGCTGCCACCGATTGCGATCAGTCCCAGCCATGATGGCTTGATGCTTTTGGGAAATGTGTCGCTTCGGAGAAACAAGAACGCAATAAACAGCGGAAGCACAAGGAATCCGTGCGAGTAGGCAGGTTCGCGTTCCCAGACCTCGGCTAGAGACAAGAGTGTTGGCCAATAGGCCCAAAGTGAGGCAACTATTAAGGCTCCCAATGCCCAACGATTGATGCCAAGCGGCGAACCTGATCGTTGCGTTTGGGGTTCTGTCGTTGGTCCCTTTGCGGAGGGACGCTCCGAGTCAGGCTGTGGGTCTTGCACTTGGGCCATGGTGATCAATCTACGCGATTATCGTGTGACATAGTCTTCACACAGCAACTCCGTCGAACCTATGTGGTTCGCCCAAAATATTGAGTTGCACTATTTCGCCGTTGTTGTTTGTGTTGCCGGCAGCCCTTGCTGCCCCATTCTCACGACCCGAAAACCAATGTAAGAAACTCCGTCAAGCTGTCAACAAAGCGGTAACTCCGCGAAAATGTCGAGTGCTGTGTCGTAAAGGAGATTCAACCCGGAATTCGGGCGTACCAAACGGACAATTCTGCAGGATTCGTGCCACAAACCCCAACGCTGGCCGAAGCTTACGCGCGTTATGGCTGAAAGTGAGCCAAACGACCGTATTGACAGCATTCGTGAATCTGCCGTATAGCCCTGGTCTAGTTCTGAGTCCAAGTCCAAGAATTGCCTAATCACGACGCGGTATCACCACGTCTTGTTTTGATTACGCAACATCACGAGAAATCTGATGCCGATTTTAGATGCCGAAACTTCTGTCCATCCTCCCAACTTGCTGACGGATCTGCAGGAGGATCGCGGTGAGCGCCGGTGGTTCGTCTTCTACACCAAAGCG
>CAYQMZ010000032.1:0-3538 GCA_964418725.1 uncultured Pirellulaceae bacterium | reverse complement strand
ACTGGACACCGACCGTTGCTCATCACTGGTTGGCATGGACATTCCGTTCTTCCTACCGCTGGTGCCAAAGGAAAACTTGATCCGTGGCAAGAAAGTGAAGTCACTAATCCCAGTCTTCGGAGGCTACATCTTTTTGTTCGTCAGTGAGGAAGAGCGAGTCCAAGCACTGACCACAAATCGGATCTCGACCATCTTGGATGTGGAGGATCAAGATCAACTGGCGTACGACCTGAGGAACGTTGAGCAGCTAATCCAATCCGATGCGCCGCTGACGGTCGAGGCTCGGCTGGTTGCCGGTCAAAAGGTTCGAATCAAGACTGGGCCCATGCAAGGCCTCGAAGGCGTGATCGAAAAACGTCGCGGGCAAGCGGTGCTCTACGTCTCAGTGATGATGCTACAGCAAAGTGCTACGATCGAGATCGACGACTACTTGCTAGAGCCTTGCTAGTGCAGCGTCAGGATTCGACGTGCGAGGCCGTGCATCAAACGCAAAAGAGGAGGAGAAGCTCGATGGAGGAACATCGAAGCATTCACCTCCTCCTATGATACAAAAGTAGCTCGTTGGAGACGCTTTGGATTGCTACCGGAAGCGAACCGATGGTCCACCATCGGGAACTGAGCTGACGCGGATCTCACGGCGAGGTGGGTCCTTGGCGAACTGGATCATCGAGCTGGCTTCTTCTGAAACTGTCAAGCTAACCGATACCGCCGGCTTCTCGGTTGGTTTTGACGCCAGCTTCTTCGTCGGCTTCGCTTCATTGAAGCCAAGCATCGATTTCGCTGTAGTCTGTGACGGGTTCTTCCAAACGCCTGAACTCTGGCTCTTGTGCGAAGCAACCAATTTTTGAATCGGCTTTCCGTCTTTCTTGGCCGCTTGTGTAGCGGTTGCGAGCATCTTCAATTGGCCCGGCTTCGCGAGAGGTTGTGACGTTTGCTTCAAAATTGGACGTGACATGTGCTGACCTGGCGACACACTGGATGTCGTGGTCAAAGTTGCCATTGCACTCGAGGTGATACTGCCTTTGGACTTGGTTGTGCCAGCAAGATTCTGTGACGGCCGAGTCACTGGCTTGGCGGCGACTTTGGCCGCCTCAGTAGGTTTGGCATTGGCGACCGCCGTCTTGCTGGGAGTCAGTTTTCGAGTAACGACTTTCTCAGCAGCGGAATTCTCGCCAGCCGCCTTTTCCGTCATTGGCTTTTCGGTTTTGGGCTGCCCGATAGCTGGCTTGTTAGTCGTAGCCTTCTTGGGGCTGACTTTCTTCGCCAACGGCAGTCCGCTCGGGGTCATTCGCTGCAGGTTTAGTCGCAGCGGTTGCGGTTTGACTGGTAGCTTGTCGACGCGAATTTTCTTCGGACGTCGAAGTGTCCGAGCCGAGAATAGACGGTCGTCGATTTTCGGCTGGTTGCCGTAGTCGTCGCCGTCACGCGTTTTAGTAACTGGCTTAGAGTCTTCGACGGGCTTTTCTGCAGCAGTCTGTCGAATGGTAGAAGCTTTCTCGCTGATTGAAGCGGTGGCATGTGCTACGATCTGTCTCCTGCCAACGACGGAGATGTTGCGTAGTTGAGCATCTTGAAGCTTCTGCGTGGTGCTGCTTTTCTCGTCAGAAACCGAGGCCATCGGTGCAGATGGGACCGGAGCTGCGACCAAATTAGGAGTTTGTGGAACCAGGATCCGTACGACAGGCTCACTGTCTTTACTGTCCTCTTGCCCATCGGCTGGAGTTGCTTTGATCTCGATCGTCTTGAACTGTTGCTCGCTTTGAGTTGCCGCCGGCGGCATCTCGACCAGTTTCACTGCTGGGAGTGAGTCGGAAGCCGTCTTGTCTTGATTCTGCGAGCCGTTCGAAGAGCGGCCGTTCGTGATTTCAGCATCCTCGTCAGTGATCGCGATGTCCGATGTGTCCGTGGGCAGCTTCGTGGTCGGAGGCTCGAGTCGAGTGAACGGCAGTTGTGGAAGTTCTGGTGATGCGTTCGTGCCGTCCGATGGTGATGGACCGCTGGACTCCAAGTCGGAAGGTATCGTGATCGACGGAGCTGGAATGCCCAGTCCTTCCGATGACTTTGGTGGGACGACGATTGAACGTGGATCTCGCGGAGTTTCGTCTGATGCAGAGTTGCTTGTGGATGGCGACTCTGTATGACTGATACTGGGAGCATCCGGTGCGTTTTCCGGAATCGCCGGTCCATCACCCAGCATCAGAACGCCTTCTTCTGCACTGTAGAATCCAGCCGCGTCCGTTGGAGCTGGGACAACCACTTCCGAAGTGGTTTCATACGACTCGCCATGTTCGACGAACGTGTCACCTTGCACGGGGAAGTTTCCTGGGCACTCTTGAGGCCAGTGCGTCCAGGTTGTTGGCTCGTAGCCAAAGCAACCTGGTTCGCAGTATCCGGCACATGGATCTTTGGGGATGATCTTACCGGTTTGCTGGCTGTGGAAGTACGTTTGGTTACTCTTCGCAATCGCAGCAAAGGGGCGATGGTAGTGCTCAAAGTGATAGATCATTGGCTTACCGCATCCGCTTGTGGCGACAAACAGTAAACATGCGAGCCAGACGAGGCGGGAGTATTGTGTAGTCTGTTCCATGGTCTTATCCATCGGGCAGTTATCTCTCATCGCGAGCGACAGAAAGAGTGAGTTGAGTGTGGTGTTGCTCGTTGAAGTGACATCGATTGCGAGCAACGGTGTTTGGGGTTAGGAGATCGCGGCTACGCCCAGGTCAACTTGGACGCAGCCTTCCTGCGAATTCCTAGATCCCGTTGTTGTTCGGGTTGCCTCCACCTTGCAGAACGCGTCCCGACAATCGTGTTGCCGTTCCTGTTCCCAGCAGAGTGAAGCCCATGATTCGTTCGAGCGGTGCCGTGATCTTCGCAATGTGCGTGTCGAAGGCCACCATCTTGTCCTCCGCGACAAACACTCGATCGCCTGGCAGGATTTGATAGTTAGTCTCTGTCGCACCGCGTTCCGTGACGGCGAACCAATCCACGGGCAAGACCTTGACGTTCCCTGACTCGCGAGAAGGTCGGGCGATCCAAATCTTCTTGGATGACACCTGCTCCAAACCTTGGTGTTGAGCAATCGCGTCCAGTACCGTTTCGTTTCCAGTGACGGGGTATTTGTAGACGCCGTCACCCAAACCCGCTCCCTGGATGACCAAGTAGTAGGCCTTACTGTTGTACGCGTGAACGGTAAGTGAGATTTCCGGATCCTCAAGGTATCGGGACAGATAGTCTTCGATACCAAACTTGGCTTCGTTCAAAGTCTTGCCGACGACAGAGACCTGACCGTAGCTGCCCAGCGTGATCATGCCGTCCGGGCCAACCAAGAACTGCCCCAGGATATTCTGAGAGGCAGCCAGTTGGGCCAGCGACACGACAGCTTCCGGTTCCTGGATGTATTCATCGAGGTGTTCGGAGATAGCTTCTTGGGCTTCCTCCGTGGTCATTCCAACGACACGAACGGTACCGTAAGGAATACCCAGGTTGATGACGCCCCCAGGCTCGACGGCGTATGGCCCGTTAATAGGAGCGTCGGGCA